>JAZUSI010000064.1:0-71731 GCA_045606665.1 Christensenellaceae bacterium | reverse complement strand
CGCCTCCTAAAGAGTAACGGAGGCGTCCAAAGGTTCCCTCAGAATGGTTGGAAATCATTCGCAGAGTGCAAAGGCAAAAGGGAGCTTGACTGTAAGACAGACATGTCGAGCAGATACGAAAGTAGGGCTTAGTGATCCGGCGGTATGAGAATGGAATTGCCGTCGCTTAACGGATAAAAGTTACCTCGGGGATAACAGGCTGATCTCCCCCAAGAGTTCACATCGACGGGGAGGTTTGGCACCTCGATGTCGGCTCGTGACATCGTGGGGCGGAAGCAGGTCCCAAGGGTTCGGCTGTTCGCCGATTAAAGTGGCACGCGAGCTGGGTTCAGAACGTCGTGAGACAGTTCGGTCCCTATCCATCGTGGGCGTAGGATATTTGAGAGGCTTTGTCCCTAGTACGAGAGGACCGGGATGAACGCACCGATTGTGCACCTGTTGTCGCGCCAGCGGCATGGCAGGATAGCGAAGTGCGGATGAGATAAACGCTGAAAGCATCTAAGCGTGAAACTCGCCCCAAGATAAGATATCCCATAACGTAAGTTAGTAAGACCCCTTAAAGACGATAAGGTTGATAGGTCGGGGGTGTAAGTGCAGTAATGCATTGAGCTAACCGATACTAATAGGTCGAGGGCTTGATCTCAAGAGATTGAGAAAGAAGAGCGAATTAAAGTATACGAAACTAACTATATTAAGATATTTTAGCCGAGCTAAAAAAGAACTTAATGGAAGAGAAAAAAATCTATGTAGTTGTGAATCTACCGTGAAAAAAAATTGACGGAGAGATAGAGGGTGTGATAGAATATATCCACCTGAGAAGAGATATTAACGGAAGGAATTCCGAGATATACCATTGCGGTGACGATAGCGGTGAGGTCCCACCTGTTCTCATACCGAACACAGAAGTTAAGCTCACTAGCGCCGAAAATACTTGACTGGCGACGGTCCGGGAAAATAGGTTGTTGCTGCATCCAAACAAAAAAGAGAACCACAAAAGTGGTTCTTTTTTTGTTGCAGTAACAACCATATCCCGAACCGACAATCATAAATGATTGTGTTCGTGAAAAAGCCGCAGTTAGTTTGATAAAAATAAAACCACTAACAAAAAGTTAGTGGTTTTAATCTTCTAGCCCTAAAATATAATCGGTTGATATTTTATAAAACTTTGAAAGTTTAATCAAAACATCAACAGGTAATTGTCGCTTCCCTGTTTCATATTGCGAATAGGTATTTTGTTTAATATTTAAAAAATCAGCTATTTCTTTTTGTGAGACGTTGTTCTCTTCTCTTAATTCTTTTAATTTCATATAAACATTATATGATATCTCGCGTTGAGATATTGACATATATCTCAAAATGTGATATAATTAAACAAATTAAAGAAAAAGCACATCAAAAACAAAGGAGAATAACAAGTATGTCAAGAATACAATTAACAAAAAAAGAAGCAAGAGCAAGAATTGATGCTATACTTGAAGAACAGTTTAATTTGTGTGTACAAGCCACATATAATGAACTTATTCAGATACTTAATGAAAATGCTCGTGCTGGAAAGAAAAAAATAAAAGGGATTCTTATTGTGGGATTTAATCCGTTTGCTAGTGACAGTGAAGATATCGTATTTGATATTGACAAAAATGAAATTGTGCAATTATGGTCAGATACTTTAGGTGGTAGAAGAGCAAGTTTAAAAACGCTTGAAAAGTATCCAAAAAAATATGACGTTTTTTGTTGGCACTATGATAAATATTGTACATTTGCTCTTAAGTTTTTTACTGGTTGGTTGCCGTGGTCTAAAACAAACACAGGGAAATTGTTTGTTTCCAAACTAAATGAAAAGCTTGCAGGTTCAGGAATGAAGATTAAATGTTCTTGGAATGGCTTGGTGACGCAGTTTAAGATAGTTTTTTCGTGTTCTATTAAAAGATAAACTTCGCGAGAAAAACCATCAATTAAAGGAGAAATAAAATGCTTGATTTGGAAAAGTTGGCAAAAGAAGGACTTAAATTCAAAGATGGTAAAATTTTAGATAGGTTTGGTTGTACGGTGCTTGATTGGGATGGAAGTTTAATTTCTTTTGGATGGGGAGAACCGAAAACAGAATATAAATTTACTAATTATAGTTATAGCGAATATTCGATAGAAAAAGAAACTCAATATAATGAATGGTATTTAAAAAGAGGTTCATATAAAGTTTGCGAATTAAGGCACTTAGGTGGGACAAATTGGGAAACTATTTGGCCGTGATAAATATTTTATGTGTGAAGTTGATTAAAAAATAAAGGGGAAGAAATGTGTCTTACATAAGAAAAGTATCAAGAGCAGATAGAGAAAAGTGGATGAAGAGAATAGACGAACTCTTAGATATAGAATTTGAAAAAACAATTGAAAAAATTAGAAATGATATAGAAGAAAAATCAACTTCTGCTATTAAAAAAATAAAGTTAGGCAAAATCAAAAGAGATAAATTTGTTGTAAGCGGTTATATTAATTTTTTAAACTTGCGCTCTGCAACGTTACCGATTATAATGAATGAGGAATTAACTTGGGCTTACGTAGAGGCTTCAGGTAGATGGACAGATGATTTAATGGCATTTAATGCTTTTTCAAAAAAATATGATTTATATGTTTTTTCTTCAAAAAACACGGAATACATTTTTATGCTTTTAAGTTTTATAAAGGAGAAATGGACAGTTTTTTTGCAAACCATTTTCTTACAAAAACTGGCAAAAAATTTTGCAATAGCTTAAAGCAATATTTTGAAGGGAAAAATATCAAGTTAAAGTTTAAATGCAAGGATGGTAGAACAGATTGCATTGATATTACGGTTAAATGTAATAAAAAAAGTACAAAATAAAAAAGGAGAAATAAAATGGCAACATTATTTGGTTCTAATTGGTCTAATTTTGGTTATATACAAGGTGATACAATATATAGTTCAAATTGGTCAATTATAGGATATTTAAGAAACGGAACGATATATAATTCAAGCTGGTCGATTATTGGGTACCTACAAGGAGGAACAATATATAATTCCAACTGGTCGATTGAGGGGTATATAAAAGGAGATACAGTATATAATTCAAGTTGGTCAATTGTAGGATATATAAAGGATTAAATTAAGAAATGATAACAACTATTATATGAGTGTAAGACAAAAAGAACGCATCCTTTAATATGGGTGCTTTTCTTTTGTAAGCAACAACCATATCCCAGACCGCTAATCGTGAACGATTAGGACGGTCACGGGAAGAAGTCGCAGTTAGTTTGATATTACTTTTTATTTGTGAGATTTAAGATAAACAGAAAAAAGAGACAATGAGTATTTAATAAATGATTTTATTATTGACAACCTGAATTTGGCATGATATAATTGAAGAAATAATAGGTTAATACTGATTATTATCAAATTAAAAATCTTAAAGTTTTATAGGAGAACAAAACGATGGCACTAATAAATGTAAATCCTAAGTATTATACTGCAGATGAAGTAGAAATAATAACACCTGATGATGATTATCATTACTTTTTTGCTTATTATGATCTAAGAGCAACTGACAGCAAGGGACAAAATCATCTTTGCCACAGAGTTAGCTTTATGGACAGGGACAACGTTGCAGAAGATGAAGTTGAACTTGGTATTTTAAATAACAGAAAGTTTACGCCATTTGCAAAGACAACGGCTTGGAACTTTCAACAAGGCGCTCTTTTACAATATTCAAGAGATAACGATGATATCGTTTATTATAACGTTAGGACAAAAGACGATTACGCTACTGCTATACATAACTTAAAGACCGGTGAAGTTAGATATACCGATAGGGCAGCTGCAACCATTTCTCCTGATGGTAAATATGGTTTGGCTGTTAACTTTAGTAGAATTTTTGACTATCGTGCTGGTTATGGCTACCCTGGTTTTAAAGACAAGTTCTATGACGTAGGTTGCCCAAAAGAAGATGGTATTTTCCTAATTGATATGCAAACAGGGAAGTCAAAACTTTTGGTTAATTATGAAGAAATGTTAAAGATTAGTGGCTATGAACCTGAAGATAAAATTTTGGTTAACCACATTACCTTTAGTCCTAATTCAGACAGATACAACATTCTTCTTCGCCGTTTCCCAAGAAAAGGTATTTGGCCTTGGACGACGACGCTTGCAGTTGGCGATTTGAATGGCAATATTAAGTCATTGCTTCAAGACAAATATTGCTCACACTATTGGTGGGTAAATAACGATGAAATCATTGCACACGCAGACCCTATTGGAAAACCTGGTTCATATAGCAATGCTGGTGTAATTTCTTTCTTCTGGGATGGAACGATTAAAGAACATCAACCAGTTGGCGTTGATTTAGGACCAGAAAACGTTTCTCTTCAAAAGAAAGACATTCACTGTTCGGTTGCTCCAGACGGAAAATATATTATGGGTGACGGATATCCAAGAGAATTTCCTGACTATCGCCCAATTTTTGCCATGAATCCAACAACTGGCGAATGTAGAAAGCTTATGGACGTTTATTCTGAACCTTTAGAAAATGACGACAGCGATATTAGATGCGACCTACATATGAGATTTACGAGGGACGGCAAATACATAACGTTTGACACTATTCATAATGGCAAGAGAGAAATTGCAAAAATCCCTTATAAAGATTATAAATTCTAATTAAATAATTCAGTTAAAATTTTACCGAATTTTTATTATAGGTTTTAAACTTGAAAAAGCATAACTTTTTTAGTTATGCTTTTTTAATTACTGATTGACAGTTGATGGTGAAAAACCATAGATTTTTTTGAAAGCTTTACTAAAATATAGAGCATCTTTATAGCCCACCATTTTAGAGGCTTCGCTAATGCTATCGACCTCGCCACTTTCTATGATGGCTTTTGCGTGGGATATGCGTTGATTAAGCACGTATTCTTTTGGGCTTACGCCAAATCTTGAAAGAAAAATTTTTCTAAAATAAGTGTCCGAAATGCAACATAGTTTTGAGAGATTGTCTATTTTTAGGTGGCAATCAAACAAATGTGACCTTAGATATTCTATCGCAGGCTCAATCATATAATGTTTATTTTTATCCAAATGATTTAAGTGTTCTATTCTTGAAAGATAAGAAAGAAAATTATAAAAGACCGAAAGGCATTTATATCTATCGTGAGTTGCGCCAAATTTCCAAAGGTCAGCAAAACTTTCATATATAAAATTCTTTTCATAAAAATCGTCTAATGAAAAGATTGCTGGGGTGGGGTTATCAATGGTGGCAGTAAAATTTATAGAAGTATAAAAAGCATCGTTTTGCAAAGGTCTGTACTCGTAAGATGCGCCTTGTGGCAAGAAAATGACGTTATTAGGTTTTAGATAAAGTTTTTTATCGCCAAAATCATATTCAGTTTCTCCACTTATTCTAAAAATAAAGCCGTGTGTTTTTCTATTTTGGATTTTTCCATATGGTTTAGTTTGTAAATGAAAAGAAGAAGTGATATTAGCGTCTTCAATAAAGTTAAACATACCAAATATTTCCTTGTTTTTTCTATATTTCAATAATATTATAGCATTTGCAACTAAACTTTTCAACAAATTTGTTCGGTTTTTTCCATGTTGTGTGGATAAGTCTATTTTGTTTATTTTACTTTTTGTGTTTATAGCAGTATAATTTCAAAAAAAGAGGAAAAGCAAAATGGAAGAGTTAAAGGGAAAAAAGAAAAATTTTGATTATGCTTGGGTTATAATTGCCGTAAGTTTTTTAGTCGTTTGCACAAGTTTGGGTTTTTGTTCAAGTGGAAAAACCTATTATCTAACGGCAATAACCGAGGCGCTAGATATAAAGAGAAGTCTATATTCCTTAACCGATACTATTCGTTATGGGATAACCACGATGTTAAATCTCTGCTTGGGTTTTTTAATTGCAAAGTTTGGCATTAAAAAACTCATAATCGCAGGCTTTGTCTGTTTAATAGGTTTTGCATACGTAAGCGCAATCTCAGAGACCTTGTGGGGTTTTTATATCGGTGCGGTTTTACTTGGCATAGGCTTATCTTGGACAAGCACGGCTATGATGAGTGCTGTTGTTGGGGTATGGTGCAAGAAAAACAAAGGCACTATAACAGGGTTAATTCTTTCTGCAAACGGACTTGGTGGCGCGGTTGCTGTTCAAATTATTTCGCCAATAATATTTAAGCCAAGCAATCACCCATTGGGATACGAACCATTTGGTTATAGAAATTCCTATAAACTTGTGGCGCTTATTTTGGCAGTTGTGCTTTTACTAGTTATATTATTGTTTAAGGAACGACCAAAAGGTGTGGATAAAAAAGAACTTGTGGTCGGCAAGAAAAAGAAAGCTCGTGGCACGGGCTGGATTGGTATGGAATATAAAGAAACTGCAAAAAAGCCTTATTATTACTTGGCAATGATTTGCATTTTCCTTGCGGGAATGTCCCTACAAGGTTTAGGTGGAATTGCCACCCCGCATATGTACGATTTGGGGTTTGACAAGCAATTTGTTGCAAATTTAGGAACTGTCACAAGCCTATGTCTTATGGGTACGAAAATTTTTACGGGCTTTATGTATGATAGAACAGGGATTAAAATTACAATGAACCTTTGCTTTGTTTGTGCGTTTTTATCTTTGGGCGCTTTGGCAATACTCGACAACAGTGTTATGGGTAGAATTTTGGCGTACGTTAGAGGGGTTGCGGGAACAATTGCATTGCCGTTAGAGACGGTTATGCTTCCACTCTTTGCAAGTGAGATGTTTGGGGATAAAAGTTTCATTAAGGTTGTAGGCGTGTTCTCGGCGGTAAATACTGCAGGGCTTGCACTCGGCGCACCTTTTGCAAATATGTGTTTTGACCTTTTCGGTGGGTATAGCGTTGCGTTCATCGTGTTTGCCTTCTTTATGCTTTTTGCAATAGTGGTGATGAACCTTTGCATTAACTCGGCGCATCGTGATAAAAAGAAGATTTTAGATGCAATAGAACAACAAAAGGTACAAGAAAATATTGCGGTTGCTGAATAAATATAAAAAATTAAATAGGGGCGAACGATTTTTCGTTTGCCCTTTTATCTTGCAAAAAGCAAGCATATATGTTAAAATATATTTGAAAAAGGAGCACGAAATGAAAGAACATAACGGAGAGATTTTTATTGAAGGACAAAAACATAATATAGATGAACTTTTAGAAGTTGTGGAAATTTTAAGGAGCGAAAATGGTTGCGAGTGGGATAGAGCGCAAACGCACGAAACATTAAAAAGATGTTTAATTGACGAAAGTCAAGAAGTAATTGATGCCATAGACAAGAAAGATGATGAAAATTTATGTGAAGAACTAGGTGACCTTTTATTGCAGGTTTTGATGAACGCACAAGTTGCCAAAGAAAGGGGCGCGTTTAATTTTAACAACGTTATTCAAGGTTTAACCGATAAACTTATTCGCCGTCACCCACACGTTTTTGGGGAAGAAGATAGACCTTCTACCCCTGAAGAAAGCCTTAAACTTTGGAAAAAGGTTAAGGAAATTGAAAAGGCAAGAAAAAATAAAAAATAAAAAGGCTTTCGATAAAGTTGTTGAGAAAATTTTACTGTATCTATGTAATATCTCCTTGATTTTGCAAAATTTAGATGATAAATTATAGAAAAAATTAAAATATATGATAAAATAAAGGAGAAAAATATGGGTATATTTGATAATATCCAAGAAAGGTTGACAGCGAAGTTTAGCGATTGGATAAAAATAAACGACAACAAATCGGGATTTACTATAGAAGATTTTCCTTATGAAACGGGTGTTGATGAAGAAATAACCAAAACACATTGTGCTTTGTGTGTAAGCGTAAACAATTGTTGTTTTAAGAATGAAGAAGACAAAAAACCTGTTGAGTTTGATTATGGGAAATATAGTTTGCAAGAAATACCGTTACTAAATCGTGGGCTTTATCATCCACATTGTCATTGCAAAAAAATCGCAGTTAGCAAACCTAATTATGATGAAATAAGTTTTATTATAGAACAGGGCAAAATATGGTGGTTGTTGAAAGACAAGATTCATTGGATTCACAGTTGGGGTTACAAAGATGAAGATATAGGTTTATTATTAAATGAACTGCAGTTTGCGATGAGAGAAGCCTATGTTTTAGGAAAGTATAAGAGAAAAATACATAATAAATTCGGATTCAAAATTACATTATATATAAAACTAAAAGGGATAAAAGACCATCAAGGCGAAATCTTTAATTTAAAATCTTCTTGTATGATTTTTCCTAACGGGAAATTAAAAGTGAATACGCTTGTTGGAGGAAAGGCTTAATGAAAATATATGATAAAGTAAAAATACTTTGTAATAAAAAAGAGTATTTAGAGGAGAACATTCACAAAGGCGAAATAGGCACAATTTGGAGCGCCGAAATTAGAGAAAATGCTTTTGAGGTTATATTCGACAATCATGATGAAAACGAGTGGTATAAACATGCTATTGTTGACATACGAGATATGGAGGTTGTTGAAGATGGAAAAGCAACCGACGATATGATTTTGGAGGGTTTGCCTAAGAAGAATCCAGATTGGTGGTGCAAGGTGGAAGATGGATATATATTGAATTTGAAAGGCGAAAGGAAAAACAGAATACCATACGATTATGATTCTTAAAAGGAAATAAAAATGCATAGAATAATGTTTGTTTGTCACGGTAATATTTGCCGTTCGACTATGGCTGAATTTTTAATGAAAGACCTTGTTAAAAAGAATAACAAGCAAAATGAATATATCATTGCATCATCTGGAACGAGCAGTGAAGAACTTGGAAACCCTGTGCATTATGGAACGAGAAAAATCTTAAACCAAAGAGGGATAGATTGCAGTGAGAAGTACGCAGTTACCTTAAAGAAAGCCGATTACGATAAGTATGATTATTTCATTTGTATGGATCAAAGAAACTTTGTTAATATGATGCGTATTTTTGGTGTGGATAAAGACAATAAGTGCAGTAAACTTTTGGATTTTACTGATTTTCCACGTGACGTTGCCGACCCTTATTGGACAGGAGATTTTAATGCAACGTTATTTGACGTGGAGCAAGGTGTGAACGCACTTTACGAGTTTTTGGAGAACAAAAAATAATTAAAAGAAAATTTAAAAAAAGGCTTGACAAGGCATTTTTTAAATGCTATATTTAACGCAACCAAAAGACTTTAACTTATAGTTAAGGTCTTTAATATTATAGGCGGATAGAAAAATGAAAAACACTGAAGGAAAGGAGACCATTAAGCGAAGCGACTTTATAATCCCCGATTACGACCACCTTTTTAACGAGCAAAACGTGGCTAAAAAATCTAAACGGAAAAAAGGTTTTTTTAAAAAAGTTTTAAGAATTAATAGAAAACCTATCATTACATCTTCGTTTTTATTGATTTTTCAAAACTTACCTGTTTGGATTACACCATTGCTGACGGCAAACATTATAAACGTTATAACTCTGGTAATAAGTAGTGGGGCGGGCGTGACGGCTCAAGTTATTCAAACCATTGTGATAAACGCCGTTGTAATATTTGCGTGCATAATGTTAAATATCCCCGGCACTATGTTAAGGTGGCGTGTGGTCAGTAAAATGAATAGGCAAACTAGTGCTGCGATTAAATCTTCGGTTGTTAGAAAACTTCAGCATTTATCTATTACCTATCATAACGATATGCAATCGGGTAGAATTCAGTCTAAATTTTTAAAGGACGTTGAATCGATTGACACGCTTATGCACACCATTATGTTCAGTTTAATTCCGTGCGTAATAGGGATAATCGTTTCGACGGGAATTACCATTTTCAGCAACGAAAAAGGGTGGATAGTTTCCATCTTCTTTGTAATCGTTATACCGATGAACGTGCTTATAAGCAAGGCATTTAACAAAAAATTGCGTGCAGGGTATAGAGAATATCGCTTGAAGAACGAAGCAATGGGCGCAAAGATGAACACTATGCTTGAAATGATTCCGGTCACTAAATCTCATGGCTTGGAAAGCTCTGAAATAAGTTCCTTCAATAAGAAAATTCGAGACCTTACAGGCGCGGGGCTACGCATTGACAAAAGGCTTTCAGTATTTGGCTCTGCCGTTTGGGTGGTAAACGAGTTGTTGAAAAGTGTTTGCGTTATTTTTTGTGTGTTTTTGGCGCTTAATAAAATAATCGGTGTGGGCGATATAATTCTTTATCAAACGATGTTTTCACAAATAAGCAGTTCTATTATGGCGTTAACCAATATTGCTCCGACAATAGCATCGGGGGCAGAATCGCTAGACTCTATTTCTGAAGTAATGAACGCGTCTGACGTTGAAATTAGTATAGGCAAGAAAAATATTCCATCAATTAATGGTGACGTCAGGTTTGAAAACGTGTGCTATCGTTATCCAAAGTCTGAACAAGACGTTGTTCACAACTTCACGCTTGACGTAAGACAAGGTGAGTGCATTGCGGTTGTGGGTGCATCGGGGTCTGGTAAATCCACGCTTATGAATTTAATCATCGGTTTTATGATGCCGAATAGTGGAAAACTTTCAATTGATGGAAACGCAATCACTGACCTTAATCTTTCAGAATATAGGCATCACATATCAGTCGTTCCACAAATGAGCGTGCTTTTCCCTGGGACTATTCGCGAAAACATAACCTATGGGCTTGATAGATATACTGAACAAGATTTGAATAGAGTTGTGGAAATGGCAAATATAACAGAGTTTATAAAAGATTTGCCAAACGGACTTGACACAGAAGTCGGCGAGCACGGTGTAAAACTTTCTGGTGGGCAACGTCAGAGAATAACCATTGCAAGAGCACTTATTAGAAACCCAAAAATTCTCGTTTTAGATGAAGCGACCAGCGCGCTTGACAATATTTCCGAATACCACGTGCAAAAAGCAATATCTTCTTCAATAAAGGGAAGAACGACCTTTATCGTTGCTCACAGACTTTCAACTATTCGCGATGCTGATAGGATTGTGGTTATGGAACAGGGTGAAATGGTTGAGTGTGGAACTTATGGTGAACTTATGGCGAAGAAAGGCAAGTTCTATCAGTTAAAACAACTAAACGAAATTAGCCTAAGGCAAGCCGAACAAGCGCTCGGATAAATCAAATAAAGCAAGGCAAATCGCCTTGCTTTTTCTTTGAAAAATTATAATGACAAAATAAAAACGCTCGCTTAACAATAAGCGAGCGTTTGATTTGCTTTAGGTTAAACTATTTAACGATTTCGTTAACTGCTTCAACAACTTTATCAACGGTAAAGCCGTATTTAGCAAAGAGTTTACCAGCAGGTGCTGATTCACCAAACGTTTCCATACCGATAATCTTTCCGTCTAAGCCAACGTATTTATACCAGCACATTGGAGAGCCTGCTTCGATTGCAACTCTTGCACGAACGCCGTTTGGAAGAACGCTTTGTTTGTATTTTTCGCTTTGCTTTTCAAATACTTCAACGCAAGGCATAGAAACGACTCTAACGTCAACGCCTTGTTCGGCGAGAACTTTCTTAGCGCTAACAGCAAGGTTAACTTCACTACCAGTTGCGATAAGGATAGCATCTGGAACTTTCTTGTTGCTATCAGCAAGGATATAACCACCCTTGAATGCTTTTTCGCCAGTTCCTTCAAGCATTGGGAGAGTTTGACGTGATACAACGATACAAGATGGTTCTTTGCCAGTTAAAGCATCAATCCAAGCAGCAGTTGTTTCTCTGCCGTCTGCTGGACGATAAACTTTCATGTTTGGCATTGCACGAAGTCCTGCGAGGTGTTCAACAGGTTGGTGTGTAGGTCCGTCTTCGCCAACACCGATAGAGTCGTGTGACAAGATATAGATAACAGGCAATTCCATAATTGCAGACATACGCATAGCATTTTTCATATAATCTGAGAAAACAGCGAAAGTTGCGCAGTATGGGATAAGACCACCGTGTAAATACATACCGTTAACGATAGCAGCCATTGCGTGTTCACGAATACCGAAGTGCATATTTGAACCAGACTTATCAGTTGGCAAATAGTCGCCTCTTGACTTCATGTTAGATTTGTTTGCAGGACCAAGGTCAGCAGAACCACCGATTAAACTTGGAACGTAATTAGCAAGCTTATTTAGAACGGTGTGGCTGTAGCCTCTTGAAGCATCGTCCTTTTCAAATTGCCATAATTCTTCGATAGCCTTGAGGTCAGGAAGTTCTTTCTTCTTCCATGCGATATATTCTTTTGCAAGTTCTGGATATTGTTCGCTATAAGCCTTGAACATTGCCTTCCAAGCCTTTTGAGCTCTTCTACCCTTAGCGCCGAACTTCTTGCAGTGTTTAAATACTTCTTCAGGAACTTCAAATGGAGCGCTTGTCCAACCGAGGTTATTCTTTAAGGTTGCAACGCCTTCTTCACCGAGAGGAGCGCCGTGGCAAGAAGCCTTGCCAACAAGGTGTGAGCCATAACCGATTTGTGATTTGATGATAATAAGTGATGGTTTTTCCTTTTCAGCCTTTGCTTTTTTGATGGCACGATTAAGAGCGCCTAAATCGTTAGCGTCCTTAACGTTTATAACTTGCCAACCCATAGCTTCGTGACGTTTGCCAACGTTTTCAGTAAAGGTGATGTCCGTGTCGCCTTCGATAGTGATATCGTTGTCATCGTATAAAACGATGAGTTTGCCGAGTTTAAGTGAGCCAGCGAGTGATGCTGCTTCGTTTTCGATACCTTCTTGCATACAACCGTCACCACAAAGAGCGATGGTGTAGTGGTCAACGATAGGGAAGCCTTCTCTGTTGAACTTATTAGCAAGGTAATCTTCAGCGATAGCCATACCAACTGCGTTGGCAATACCTTGACCGAGTGGACCGGTACTTGTTTCAACGCCTGGGCATACGCCATATTCTGGGTGGCCAGCTGTGATTGAACCGAGTTGACGGAAATTCATAATATCTTCTTTTGTTAAACCAAAGCCAAAGAGATAATAAAGTGCATAATCAAGCATAGAACCGTGACCAGCAGAAAGAACGAATCTATCTCTATTATCAAAAGTGGTATCCTTTGGGTTAAAAGTCATGTTAGTAAATGCCGCATAGCCGATAGGTGCTGCACCAAGTGGCAAACCAGGGTGACCTGAATTAGCTTTTTGGATTGCTTCTGCAGAAAGCACTCTTATAGCGTTAACGGTAAGTTGTTTTGTGTCTTGCATAGTAAAACCTCCAAAATACGAGTGGCTTTTTATTTTTTGCTCAAAAAATGAGCTTAGCCTTCGTGATACAATATATATTATAACTGAACTTCAATTGTTTTTCAAGCCTTTTTCTGTATTATTGAAGAAAAAACTTGATAAATTTGCCCGTTGTTGCTATAATATTAAGTACATTATTATGGAAAAGTATGCACGGAGATAATATTATGAGTGAAAAACAATTCGTTAAACAAATCGCAGACATCAATGAAGACTTCGCACAATGGTACACGGACGTGGTTTTAAAAACCGAACTCGTTGACTATGGTCCGGTTAAAGGAACTATGGTTATTCGTCCTTATGGTTATGCAATTTGGGAAAATATACAAAAAGATATGGATAGAAGATTTAAAGAGGCAGGCTCTAAAAACGCTTACTTCCCACTTCTTATTCCTATGAGTTATTTTACAAAAGAAGCAGAACACGTTGAAGGGTTTGCTCCTGAAGTTGCAGTCGTTACCCACGCTGGTGGCGCCAAACTTGAAGAACCACTTGCTATTCGTCCAACCAGCGAAACGGTTATCGGCACGATGTACGCTAAATGGATACAATCATATAGAGATTTACCTGTAATTATGAATCAATGGTGCAACGTTATGCGTTGGGAAAAGACAACGCGTCCTTTCCTTCGTACGAGTGAATTCTTGTGGCAAGAAGGTCACACCGTTCACGCAACCGAAGAAGAAGCAATGGAAGAAACTATGAAGATGCTTCAAGTTTATAAAGAGTTCATGGAAGAAACTCTTGCGCTTCCTGTTTTCACAGGCAGAAAGACCGACAAGGAAAAGTTTGCTGGTGCAGTTGCGACCTTTGGCTTAGAAGCAATGATGCTTGACGGCAAGTCTTTACAATCTGGAACAAGCCACTATTTAGGTCAAAACTTTGCAAAGGCGTTTGATATTAAATTCTTGGATAAGGACAGCACGCAAAAACACGGCTATACGACTTCTTGGGGAACTTCAACGCGTATGATAGGCGCTATCATTATGGCGCACGGCGACCAAAGGGGGTTGGTATTGCCACCAAAGGTTGCTCCAATTCAAGTTATTATCGTTCCGATCGCAACGCATAAAGGTGGGGTTATCGAAAAGGCAACCGAACTTCAAGACGCACTTGTTAAGGCAGGTATTAGAGCTGAAGTTGACACCCGTGATATGAGCCCTGGTTGGAAGTTCAACGAATGGGAAATGAAGGGTGTGCCACTTCGTATTGAAATCGGACCAAGAGATATTGAAAACAATCAATGTATGATTGCTCGCCGTGATAATTTTGAAAAGAACGCTATGCCACTTGATAATATTTCAAGCGAAATCTTAGCACTTTTAGACGTTGTTCAAAAGGATATGTTTACTAAGTCTAAAGCAAATCGCGACAAGAGAGTGGTTGAAGCAAATAGTTTGGAAGAAATTTTACAAGGCGTTGAAAATAAAAACTTTGTTAAGGCTGGCTGGTGTGGTTGCCGTGAATGTGAAGATAAAGTTAAGGAAGTGGCTTCAGCAACTGCAAGAGTTATGTGCGATGAAGAAGGCGTTCCTGAAACTTGCGCAATCTGTGGCAAAAAAGCAACTCACAAAGTTATATTTGCTCGCGCGTATTAATTTGTTAAAAAACAGTTAATAATGGAAAAAGAAAACAAGTTAGAGTAGGAAAGGAGATTTTATGGCAACAACTTTTGATATGGACGTATCAACGGGAACGTTTACCACAATGTCAATAACTAACGGACATATTTGGGCAGGGCTTGGCATAAGCCTTGCAGTTATAATCACGCTTTACGTGTTGCGTTCAATCGGGCTATTCATGCTTGCTAAAAGACAAAACGTACAAAAAGCGTTCTTGGCTTGGATACCACTTGTCTGGTTTTACGTTTTATGTAAATTGATAGGCAAAGCAAGGCTATTTAATATGGTTTATGAAAAGGTCGCAATTTGGCTGTGCGTTGTTTTTGCAGTGTCGCAATTGTTGACTATAGTCGCAAACTTTATAGTTTATTTTCCATTGTTTCAATATTCGCTTATCGAAGGTGGAACAATTTACATTGGTTCGATTGAACAAATAGGCGAAGAATTACTTTTATATTCATCTATAGATGAACTGATGGGTATTTACGTTGCAAAACGTATTCTTCCATTTGGATTGCCGGTGGCTAAAGTCAACAAGATTTTAGAAGTTATAGATATATTCTCAGCCATTTTTGGTCTTGCAAGTGTGGTCATTACAATTTCTGCCTACTTTGCGTTCTTTAGAAAATATTTGCCACAACACTTTATGCTCGCAAGTTTATTGTCTATATTTATTACACCTGCGCTTGCAATATTCATATTTGCTTGTAGGAATAAAGACGCGATAGATTATAACGAATATATTCGTTCAAGATATCAAGGTTATCAAAATCCATACCAGAATCCTTATAACAATCCATATAATCAAGGTGGTTATAATCGACCAAATCAAGCGCCAAAGCAACCTGAAAGTCCATTTAGTGAGTTTGACCAAAAGGGTGACGCCAATCCAGGCGAACCATTTAATGAATTTGATAACAATAAAAATACAGACCCATTTGATGAGTTTGATAATAGAAATTAAATAAAGGCTTATGCCACAAACTCTGACTAATTTTTGGAGGAAAAATATTGCAAATTACTTCGTGTTTTGTTCGGTTACAGATCACGGGGGGTATGTCCCTTACAAAATCGTTTGTTCTTTTTGTATTTTTCTCACCAAAACGTAAAGATTACTAATCAGTCATTTTTTGTTCAAAAGCCTAAGGAAAGTTATTATGCCTTTAGACACAATCTCTGCAATATCCACAGCTCTTGTTGCAAGTGGGGTTGCAGTTATAAGAATTAGTGGAACTAAATCAAAAGAAATCGCAGGTAAAATGTTTTTACCTGCTGGCAAGGTCAACGTAAAAGACTTTGAACCAAATAAGATGTACGTTGGTGAAATACAAGCCGATGGTTTTTCTGACCACGGCTTGATGGTCTTTTTTAAAGGACCAAAGAGTTTTACTGGCGAAGACGTTGTGGAATTCCACTCGCACGGTGGGGTTGCCATTGCAAAGGGTATATTAAGGAAAACCTTGTCGCTTGGCGCAAGGCTTGCCAATAACGGCGAGTTCACTAAGCGCGCTTTCATGAACGGAAAATTATCTTTATCCTCTGCAGAAGGGCTTATCGATATGATAAACAGTGAAAGCGTTAGTGGGGTTAAGGCAGGATATTATCTTTATAGAGAAAAGTTAACAAAGGAAATAACCGAACTTCAAGACAAAATTACCGACGCATTGAGTGAAATCGATGCTGATATGGACTTCCCTGAAGAAGATTTACAAATAGTTTCTACAATTAACGTTAGGAATGCGCTTATCGAAGTAATTGACAGAGTTGAAAAATTAAAAGGCACTTATAGGCTTGGTAGAACGCTTAAAGACGGGGTTAAGGTGGGAATCGTTGGAAAGCCAAACACGGGTAAAAGTTCGCTTCTCAACGCACTTTTAAACTATGAAAAGGCAATTGTTTCGGATATTGCAGGAACAACGCGTGATATAGTTGAAGGTAGCATTGACATTAACTGCGTTACCTTTAACTTTTTTGATACTGCTGGTATTCGTGAGAGCGACGATAAAATTGAAGAACTTGGCGTGGAACTCTCTAAGCGCGTGTTAAAGCAAAGTGACGTTATACTTTTGGTTTTTGACGGAAACGATATTAATTTTGAAGATGATAAAATTTATGAAGTTGTAAAAAATGAAAACCTTATCGTTGCTCAAAACAAGTGTGATAAGACGAATATGGTTGATAAAAGGGCAGATATTTGCATTTCTGCGTTGACAAGACAAAATTTAGATGAGTTAAAAGATCTTTTATATCAAAAAACCATTGGTGGTGGCATAGATTTAAACGGAGACTTTTTGTGTGAAGAAAGGCACTTTGATGCACTCTCTAAAGCAAATGATAAGTTTAGACAAGCACTTTCTAACATCGATATTGTGCCACTTGATATTTTGTCTATCGACGTTAAAGATGGTTGGGATGCGCTTGGCGAAATTTCGGGAAAGACTGCAACCGAAGATATTATAAACAATATTTTCTCAAAGTTTTGTGTGGGAAAATAGGGGGATAAAATGGTAAACCTTGAATTATATAGGGTGTTTTACGTTGTTGCAAAATGTGGAAGTTTAACTAAGGCAGCTGAAGAATTATATATTTCTCAGCCAGCTGTTTCACAGGCTATAAAACAACTTGAAAGCCAACTTGGTGGAAAGCTTTTTAATAGAACGCATAAGGGCATGGAACTCACTGAAACGGGTGGCAAACAAATTTTCGATACGGTTGAAAAGGCTCTTAAACTTTTTGAAGATGCAGAGAGTAAATATTCTGAACTTAAGGACACGGCAACTGGAATTGTTAGAATTTGTGCATCGGATACGGTCAGCACCCACTTTTTGTTGCCTTACATAAAAGAATATCACCAAAAATATCCAAACGTAAACTTGATTTTACAGAACTGTACTTCGAGTGAAACTATAGATTTGTTAAAGAACAACAAAGGCGACATTGGTTTTGTAAACTTGCCTATAGACGATACGGATATTAACCTTTCAAATACCATTATGCAACTGCACGACACCTTTGTTGCGAGCGAGAATTTTAAAGAATTAACGGACGTGGTAATTGACTTAAAGAGATTGCAAGATTATCCACTTTTAATGCTTGAACTATCCACGGCAACAAGGCAAGCAATAGTTAGTTTTGCCCACTCTCAAGGCATACACTTGCACCCTGAAATTGAACTTGCAAGTTTAGAACTTATGGTTCAACTTGCTAAAAACGGCATAGGTATTGCGTGTATTCCAAGAGAATTCGTGTTGCACGAATTAAATGAAGAAAAGAGTTTAGTTGAAATTAAAACTAATCCAACCTTGCCAACAAGGGCGATAGGTTTGGCACTTCCTAAAAAGGAAAATATGACTTTTGCTGTTAAAGAGTTTATAAAGCTTATAGGAAAAGACGGTAAGTAAAAGTAGGGGGGAATATGGAAATTTGGCAAGCGATAGTCCTTGGACTTGTACAGGGCTTTGCAGAGTTTTTGCCTATCTCGTCGAGTGGGCATTTGATTTTATTGTCTAATTGGTTTGGTATAGAAGACAACGTTATTTTTTATAGCGTCATGCTTCATTTAGGAACACTAGTTCCCGTTATAATCGTTTTGTGGAAACAGATTTTGGACGTTTTTAAAAAGCCGTTTAAGTTATTCGGCTGTTTGGTTTTGGCAACCATACCTGCAGGGATAATAGGCATAATCTTTTCAAAAGAGATAGACCTTGACACCTTGTTTGCAAACAACATCTGGCTTCTTTCAATTTCCTTTTTGTTTACGGCAGGGGAGATGGTTTTTTCGGAAATTTGGGCAAAAAAACACCAAATGGCAAACGAGATAAACACAAAAACTGCATTTATTATGGGCTGTGGTCAAGCAGTTGGCGTATTTCCAGGGATTTCAAGAAGTGGCTCAACGCTAACGGCAGGGAACTTGGCAAAAGTTGATAAAACTCATAACGCAAATTTCACTTTCTTAATGAGTATTCCAATCATTTTGGCGGCGGTACTTATGGAAGGGCTTGACTTCGTTCAAGCAGGTGGTGGCGTTGGAATAGACTTTTTGCCACTCGCTTTGGGCGTTTTAACGGCAATGATTTCCGGGTACATAGCAATAAACTTTATGCTTAAGATTATAAAGAAAGCAAACTATAAATGGTTTAGCGTATATTTAATTTTAATCAGCATTGCAAACTTGATAGTATATTTAGCATAAAAACAAGTAAACTAAAAGCACTTTGCAAAAACGCAAAGTGCTTTTTTAATATTAAAAAGAATAATTGTTTATTAAAAAGTAAAAAAATTACACATTTTATTTTTATGCAATGTGTAAATTTTACTCAAACACTTGCATATTAAAGTGTAAAGTGGTATAATGCTATTGAGGTGAAAAAATGAAACTCAAAAATCTTAGATTAGAAAAAGGTCTTACGCAAGAAAAGGCGTCGCAAATATTAGGTGTTAGTAGAAAAACTTACCTTACTTATGAAAAAGACGAAAGCAAAATTTCCCCTATGAAATTGGAGTTTTTTTTGCATACTCTTAAAAAATATGGCGTTATTGATGAAACTCACGGTATTTTGACTTTAGAGGCTATAAAGAAAATTTGTAATGATGTTTTAAACGAGTATAACGTGGAATATGCGTATCTTTTCGGCTCTTATGCAAAAGGCGTGGCTACCGAATTTAGTGACATAGATTTGCTTGTCTCAATGCCTGTTAACGGACTTGCATTTTATGAGCTTATAGAGACTTTAAGAGAGAAATTAAAAAAGAAAGTGGATTTGTTAGATATAGGACAGTTAAATAATAATCCACAGCTTGTACAAGAAATTTTAAGAGATGGGGTGAAGATTTATGGATAACGTAAAAAACAATAATTATTATTTAAATAAAATGGTTGCTGACCTTGAATTTATGATGGAGCAGACGAAAGGAAAAACCTCTGATGAAATTGAGGGTAATGCATTACTTATGGACTCGATTATGTTTCGTTTGGTGCAAATAGCTGAAAATGGCGAAAAGTTGACAAGTGCTTTTAAAGAAGACCATAAAGAAATTAAATGGAAAGCCATAAAGGGTATGAGAAATCGTATCGTTCACGATTATGGCTTTATAGATATGACCATTGTTTACGATACTATTACAAATTCTATACCTGAACTTTATAGACAGTTAAAATGCTTAGTTTAAATTTTTTAATATGACAATAATTGTCACTTATAATGTTTAGAATATTATAAAAACCAATTATAAAAAAAGGAGACAAAATGTTAGGCGCAATTATAGGTGATATAGTAGGAAGTAGGTTTGAGTATTTAGAATACAAATCTAAAGTATTCAGTTTTTTTGATAAAAAGTGTAGTTTTACTGATGATAGTGTCATGACTATTGCTGTGGCATATGCTTTAAGTTTAGTTGACGATTTTAATGATGAGCAGAAATTAAAACAAACAGCAATTAAATGTATGAAGGAAATTGGGCAAAAATATCCACACTGTGGATATGGGACATTTTTTCAACAATGGATTTTTGAAGAAATTAAGCCATATGATAGTTTTGGAAATGGTGCGGCAATGAGAGTAAGCCCTGTGGGGTTGTTTTGCAAAACAGAAAACGAAGTAAAAAAAGTTTCAAAAATAATTACAGAAGTTTCACATACTCATCAAGAAGCGATAAAAGGTGCTGAAGCTACGGCATTAGCAGTTTATCTGGCAAAACAAGGTTGGTATAAAGAAGATATCAAGAACAGACTTGCAAAAGAATATTATCCTGAGCTTATTAACATGAGTTGCGACAATATAAGAAAGGATTACGTATATGATGTAACTTGTCAAGGAACGGTCCCACAGGCTCTAACGTGTTTTTTTGAATCGTGTGATTATGAAGATTCGATAAGAAACGCCGTTTCGTTAGGAGGAGATGGCGATACGCTGGCTGCGATTACCGGTGGCATTGCAGAAGCATATTATGGTATTCCATTATACATTAAACAAGTCGCTATGGGTTTTTTAGATGATTATTTAAAAGACTGCTTAAGAGCTGTGATTAATAAATATTGGTTTTAAATTATACAAACTAAAATGCGCCCCAAAAGTTAGAAAAACTTTTGGGGTGCATTTCAAAACGCAAAGTGCTTTTGTTTTTGAAAAAACTAAAATTTATCTTCTATTTCCTTTTCTAATTTGTCTAAAAATTCTTTAAATCTATCTACCACAAATAGCAGTAACGATTTATCGTGACTTTCAGTTTTAACCTTTTGTAGCATTGGTTTGCAAATAGTTTTTTCGTTTGATGGTCTACCTATTTTAGAAAAAAATGGTTCAATTTCACCACGTTCAACTTGCTTAATTTTTTGAATTAAAACGTCTTTCTTGTAAGAAGTTGGCGACTTAACGCCTATTTCCCTTGCATACGCTCTTAAATAATGTATATTTACTTTTGTATAATCCATAATCTACCCCTTCACAATATTTTACTAGATAAATTATCTAGTGTCAAGATATTTTGTGTAGTTTTATGTAAACTAAGGTTATGGATAAAAAATTTTGTGAAAATCTTAAAAGTACAAGAAAAGAATTGGGATTAACTCAAAAGCAAATTGCAAGTGAACTGAATGTTGTAGAAAGTTGTTATGCTAATTGGGAGCAGGGAAGAACTGAGCCGAATATTTCATTTTTGCGCCAACTTTCTTTAATTTTGGGCATATCTATTGATGATTTAATAAATGGATAATTTGAACGACTAAATTTAGTCGTTTTTTTATTTTTAAGAAGAAACGTGGGCGCATCTTAAATCTTTATAGTAATAATGAAAGAGGGGGATATTAAAGGCGCTGTTATCATGGGCAGAAACTTTTATGTCGCTATCAATGCTTGTAACGAGTAAGTTATGGTAATACCTGTCTCCGTTAAATAGTTGAATTATGTCGCCAACGCGTAAATCTTGCTTATCACACGGCAACAGTTTTAAGCCGACACTGGTATTTTTTACGCCAAAATCCCAAAACTCGTTTACACCCGTCCACGCAGGCGCACGGTTATATAAGCTAGTGTAAAACCAGCCGTACTCTTTATAATTCATGGGGATATTTCCAAAGTGCAAGCATTGGGAAACAAAGTTTGTGCAGTCTCCACCGATATTGGTAAAGTTATAATAATTGGGGTTGAAAGATAGCGCCCATTTTTCAGCATAGGCTATGGCAAGTGATGGATTATACATACTATATAATATTGATATAATTTACAAAAGGTTAAAAGGAAATGAAAAAGCCACCGAAACGGTGGCTTTATACTTTATTCATTATTAAACTAAAATTGCTATTGAAATGGTGCAGTAAATTATAAGCGCCAAAGCATCGACAATAGTCGTCATAAGTGGACTTGCAACGGCAGCAGGGTCAAGTTTAATTTTTTTAGCAAGAAGTGGCAAGATACAGCCGACCAACTTTGCCATTATCAAAGTTATGGTACAAACGAGCGAGATAACAAATGCTTCGTTCAATGCAATTTCGCTATATATCCTATCTATGAGCATAATTTTGCCAAAACAAATAAGTCCCACGATTAAGCCGATTGCCAAAGAAACTAAAAGTTCTTTTAAGATAACTCTAAATATATCCTTAAATTCCACGTCGCCAACGGCGATTGCGCGCACGATTGTAACCGAAGTTTGACCACCTGCGTTACCGGCAGTACCCATAAGCATAGGCACGAAAGCAAGTAAGATTGTCGAGAGTTTACTTTCATAACTTGCCAAAATCAAGCTGGTAAAGGTAGAAGTTATTAATAGTAAAATAAGCCAAGGCAATCTCGCTTTACAAATGGAAAATACCGATTGTTTCAAATAAGGTTTTTCGCTTGGCAACACAGCTGCGAGTTTTTGGATATCTTCGGTTGCTTCTTCTTGGATAACGTCCACAGCGTCATCAACCGTGATTATACCGACTAAGCACCCTTCCTTGTCGATAACAGGGAGGGCAAGTTTATCGTACTTAGAGAACATTAAAGCAACGTTTTCCTTATCGTCAAGCGTGTTAACAACCACAGCATTTGAGTCCATAACGTCGGCAATAATAGCGCTTTTTTCTGCCAAAAGCATATCTTTAACGGACACAGCACCGACCAAGCGCTTCTTTCTGTCCACAACGTAACAAGTGTAAATGGTTTCTTTGTTAACGCCCGTGCGCCTAATTTTATCAAACGCACTTTCAATGGTGGTAGATGGCGAGAAAGATATATACTCGGTGGTCATAATAGATCCAGCCGAATCTTCAGGGTATTCTAAAAGTTGGTTTATTTGTTTTCTATCCTCTGGAGTGGAGTTTTTAAGAATTCTTTTAACCACGTTTGCAGGCATTTCTTCAATGATGTCAACCGTATCGTCAAGATACATATCGTCAATAACGGCTTTAAGTTCCTTATCGGTAAACGCCTTGATAAGCGTTTCTTGTAAATCGCTATCAATTTCAACGAAAACGTCACTGGCGAGTTCTTTTGGTAAAATTCTAAAGAACATTAACTGCTCTTTATCATCTAAATTGTTTTCAAGGTAGTGTGCGATATCTACCGGTTCCATGTCGAGAAGAAGAATTCTTAAGTCGGCATACTTTCGCGTTTCAAAACAAAAAGATAATCTTTCGTAAAATACTTTCATTTCTTCCGTCATAATAAATTCTCCTTTTTCTAATTTTTTACAATAAAAAATCCCGCTGAAAATAATTCGGCAGGAAATACAAAAAATCGCTTTTAACGATTAACCATGCTGGCTTTAGCACCGTAGGGCGATGAAAACTACGTTAAATCACGCCTTGGTTTCGACGTGGTCTGTTCATACCATCTAGTAGTGTCTCCACTATTTTGCGGCAGTAGTCCGTATCCCTATGGTAGCCTTACCTACCGGATTGTATATTGTCTTTTATCTCTTCACCTAATTGATTTTTAATGGAAAAACGCTTCAAAATACTTCGTGTTTTGTTCGGTTTCATACCTTACAGGTATGCGCCCTTACAAGAACACTAGTCTTTCTTGTGTTTTTATCATTAAACCGTTTTAAACTAATCAATTATTTTCATAGATAAAAGACTTGTTTTAAATTACAACTATAGTTTACTCACAAAAATAAGACTTGTCAATAGTTTTTATATAAAAATTTTTTATAAGCGAAATTTTATTCTAATTTGCTATATCTTCGCCGTCAATCTTTGTATCGTAAATAATTTGTGGGTTAATTTTTCTAATAGAAAGCACAAAATCATCGTAAAAACTTTGGTCTATAACGATAACCGTGTAAGTCTGATCCTTAAAGTAAGCCACCAATTTACTACTTTTCTTAAAAAGTGAAATGCAAACGACGTCGTGAATTTTATATTTTGCTCTAAAAAAGCCAAAACAAGTATAAATATATTCGCCCTTTACCACGTAATTTCCATAAAAAATAACCGATAAAACGAAAATGGTTAAAAATAAAGAAATAATGATAATAAGCGCATAGGAAATGAGCTTAAAAATATTATTCAGAGAATAATATTCAATAAAATTAAAGATGTTCCAAACAAGTCCACCCGTAGAAAGCAATAAAACCATAATCAATAATATCCAAACGGACGGCGCGTATTTAAAGCGAAATTTTTTCATAATTGCTCCTTTTTAATCATTGTATTACAAAGTAAAGCAAAAATCAAGGGGCAATTTGAAATTTTTTAGAGGATAATGTGTTTTATATCGCTTGCTAAATTTTACATTATATTATATAATCTATAAGAATAAAAACATTTTTGGAGAACTTAAATGATTAAACTTATTGAAAAAGGCGTATATTATCAAAACGGCAAATTAGTAAAGGCAAAAAAAATAGATAAAAACGCGCAAAAAGGCACAATGGCTTATAAGATTTTATCAGCGCACAACGTTAGTGGTGACGATACGAAACTTAACGTTAAATTTGATGAAATCACTTCAAACGATATAACTTACGTTGGTATTATCCAAACGGCAAAGGCATCGGGACTAGAAAAATTCCCTATTCCTTATACGCTTACAAACTGCCACAACTCACTCTGCGCAGTTGGGGGAACTATAAATGAGGACGACCACGTGTTTGGTCTTTCTGCTGCAAAAAAATACGGTGGGGCATTCGTTCCACCACACCTAGCAGTTATCCACCAATATATGAGAGAAATGCGCGCATTTTGTGGCGCAATGATTTTGGGCTCTGACTCACACACAAGATACGGGGCGCTCGGCACTCTTGCTGTTGGTGAAGGTGGTCCAGAACTCGTTAAGCAACTCTTAAATAGAACTTATGACCTTGATATGCCTGAAATAGTTGCAGTTAACTTAAAGGGCAGATTGAGAAAGGGCGTTGGCCCACACGACGTTGCGCTTGCTCTCGTTAAGGCAACCTTTAAGCAAGGTTTTGTTAAGAATAGAATTTTGGAATTCGTTGGTAACGGTATCAAAGGTTTATCTATGGACTTTAGAAACGGCATTGACGTTATGACTACCGAAACGACCTGTCTATCTTCTATTTGGCAAACTGATGAAAAAACTAGAAGTTATTATGTTGAACACGGCAGACCAGAAGAATACAAGGAAATGAATCCAGAAGACGGCGCTTATTACGATAGGGGAATTGTAATCGACTTGTCAAAGGTTGAACCAATGATAGCCCTTCCTTTCCACCCATCAAACGCATATACTATCCGTGAATTTTTATCTCGCCCATACGAACTCTTGAGAGAGTGTGAAATCGCAGGTCAAAAACTTCTTCCTGAAGGAAAAGGTGAATTCAAACTCACCGATAAAATTCGTGATGGAAAGGTTTACGTTGAACAAGGCGTTATCGCTGGCTGTGCTGGTGGTATGTATGAAAATATAGCTGAAGCATCAAATATCTTGGGTGACGTGGATATCAACAATAATGACTTTACGCTTGACGTTTACCCATCAAGCCAACCTGTTTATAAAGGACTTGTTGACAGTGGATATATCTCAAAACTCATCGATAACGGCACGGTTATAAAGACAGCTTTTTGTGGTCCTTGCTTTGGTGCAGGCGACGTTCCACAAAATAACGGTCTATCAATTCGCCACACAACCAGAAACTTTGAAAGTAGAGAAGGTAGCAAACCTGCAAACGGACAACTTTCTGCAGTTGCACTTATGGATGCAAGAAGTATTGCTGCAACTGCTAAAAACGGTGGCGCAATCACTTCTGCTATGGATGAAATCTATTCAAATAAGGTTAAAAAATATCGTTTCGACAATAAGATTTATAGGGCGAGAGTGTTTAATGCTGTAGGCAATGGCGAACAAGAAAAACCACTCGTTTATGGACCAAACATTGCCGACTGGCCAAAAATGCAAGCGCTTAAAGACGACCTATTATTGAAAGTTGTTTCAGTTATTAATGATCCTGTAACTACAACTGATGAACTTATTCCATCAGGCGAAACGTCATCATATCGTTCAAACCCACTTAAACTTGCAGAATTTGCCCTTTCAAGAAAAGACCCAATGTACGTGGGCAGAGCAAAGGCTGTTCGTGACGGAGAGTTCCCAGCTCATTTAGGACTTGATGAAAGCAAGACTTCATACGGCAGTGTAGTTTGCTCGATTAAACCGGGTGACGGCTCTGCAAGGGAACAAGCGGCATCTTGCCAAAGAGTTTTAGGAGGGGTAGCAAATATTGCTTATGAATATGCAACCAAGAGATATCGCAGTAACCTTATCAACTGGGGCATGCTCCCACTTCTTGCTGACAAAAATGACTTTAACGTTGATGAATATATCTTGATTAAGGACGTTAAGAAAGGCATTGAAAACGGCGCAAAAGAATTTAAGGCAACGGTTATTGGCGAAACACAAAGAGAAATCACTCTTAAAATGGACGCTTTAACAGATGCTGAAAAGCAAATTATTCTAAAAGGCTGTTTGATTAATTATTACAGAGGTTAATAAATTATATAAAAACAAAAGTGTGTAACTCAAAACGAATTACACACTTTTTTTATTATTCAACATCTTCAAAAAATTCATTAAAAGTTAAATTAAAAAACTTGACAAGTTTTATTATATAACTTGCTTTTGGTTCATTAATCGATCTTTCCCAAAAATCAATTGCCTTTTGGCTCACCTCTATTGCATTTGCAAGTTTGCTTTGCGATAGATTGTTTTCTATTCTTAATTCTTTTATCTTTTCGCCTATTTTCATACCTAACATTATAGAAGAAAACTTCTAAAGCGTGCTTGACAAGAAGAAATCTTCTTGATATAATTTGGGCGTATTATAAATTTTTATTCAGGGAGAAAAGTAGTGGATTATAGAAAAGTAGATTTACATTATTTAAGAGCATATGCAAGGGAAATAGGGGTAAAATCGCCAAGTTTATACAAAAAAGACCTTTTAATTAAAAAGATAAAACAGGTTGAACGAGGAGAGGTTGAGCCATATTTTAGCAAAAAAGGAAGACCTGCAAGCAAACGACCAGATTTAAAGGTGGTTAAGAAAAGCGAAGACGTTTATTGCAAGGATAGTAAAGAGAAAAGAGTTTTACTTTTTGCTATAAGAAGATTTAAAGAATTTTTAGGAGAGTTAGAAAAAGAAATTTTGGAAATGGAATAAAGTGGTGTAAAAGAATTTAAGGCAACAGTTATCGGCCAAACACAAAGAGAAATCACTCTTAAAATGGATGCTTTAACAGATGCTGAAAAGCAAATTATTCTAAAAGGCTGTTTGATTAATTATTACAGAGGTTAATAAATTATATGAAAACAAAAGTGTGTAACTCAAAACGAATTACACACTTTTTTTGTTTTTGTGGCAACTAACGGAGTTTGTTTTTTATATACTAACAAAAAACAAGAAATATTTGTCAGTAAAGAACGAAACGTTCTTTTCTATTTTTATTTACGCTTGCATAAATATATATAATGAAATTATATGGGGGAAAGTATGAGTTTAATTGATAATATAAGGGATAGTTTTTGTCAAAATGAAATTCCAAAAGAGCCTATATTTAGGGCTGTTTTATTCGGCGAAAGTGCAGGATATTTTGAAAATATAAAAAGCATAGTGAGTTACTCACAAGAAGAAGTGCTTTTAGCCTTATCAAACGGTGGGTTAAAGATTAACGGTATAAATTTATACATTAAAAAATACTGCATGGGGGACGTTGTGATTTGTGGAAAGATAAAAAAGGTAGAAAGGGTTTAATAGACCTAAAATTTACCTATCTAATTGAAGGGCTTAATCTTGATAGGTTTATAAACAGCGTAAAAAACAAGGGGATAACACTTTATAATGCTAAAAAAATTTCCAATAAACAGTTAATTGTAAGCGTTTCTTACTATGATAGTAAAAAATTTTTTGCAAATGCAAAAGAATTGTGTTATAATATAAAAAAGATTAAAGAAAAGGGTAAATCTTTGCCACTTGTTAAGATGTGGAAAGGTTTAGGGATTTTTGTGGGAATGATTATTTTTTCACTTTCAACCTTTTTCTTTAACGATTTTATATATGAATTTTCTTTTGTGGGCAGTGGAAGTGTTTATAAGCGAGAGGTTCTTTCATACCTAAACAGCATTGGTGTAAAAGAATATCAACGTTTTTCAAAGTTTGATTTTGAAAAAATTGAAGATGAAGTTTTGGCAGACAATCAAAACCTATCATTTGTCTCTATAGAAAAGCATGGGAACACTTTAGTCATTGATTCTGCGATTGCAACCGATAAAATCGACAGGCTCAATGGAAACGTTTACTTTTTAACTTCAGACGTGTTTGGCACGATAGAAAAAATAAACGTCTATCGTGGAACGGCGCTCGTTAAAAAGGGCGATTACGTAAAAAAAGGTGACCTTCTTGTCGATGGATATATGACCATAAAGGAGCAAGTCGTTAAAATAAACGTTTTAGCAAGCCTTTCAATCATTGCTGAAGAACAATTTGTTTATTTTTCAGAAGCAGACAACGAGCAAGAAAAAGCCGAACTTTTGGCATGTGCGAATTTTACCGATAAGGAAATTTTAGAGTGCATAACGACAAAAGAAGAGGGAAATAATGGTTTTATTTATAAAACTATGGTAAAATACAGATACATAATATACGTGGGATAAGGAAAGACTTTTAATAAACAATAAAAGTCAAAGGATAAAATTATGTTAAAAACAAAATCAGAAAAAATTCAGCAATGGAGCAAAAAAGATATTGCGCTTAACGTTTTGGTTTATATCTTAAACGTTTTTATTATAAGCGCGTTGTTTTTGCTTATTATTCATACCGACGGAACGACGGGTAAGGGCACGGGTTTGGTAAACTTTATCAAAAACGTTGCAAGTCCACTCCGTTTTTTAACCATGCTATTTTTGATTTGCGTGATTATGTTCTTTTATTTGTTATACGACGATAAAAATTTCTTAAGAAATTCTGCAAACTCAGAAATGCTTTTTTTGATTATAGAAATATCAATAATCGCTTGTTTTGTAAGCGGAAAATACGTGGATATTTATCTTCGTCCACTTGCACTCGTTGCGCTTTTAACCTTATTTTTGGCAGATAGAAAGAAAGCGTTTTTTATGAACATAGTGTTCTGTATAATAATTTTCTTGTTCGACTCGTTTACCGAAAACGTTGAAACGGGCAAATATCCATCGCTTATAATGGGCTTTACTTCGGGCGTGTTGGCGATACTTTGTATGGACAAGGTATATTCAAGACTAAAACTCTTAATTATGAGTTTCTTGGTTGCCCTTCCATCACTCGTTTGCGTTGCCATGACCCTTCTTGAACACAAGGTTTCAACAAACACCGTTGTAGTGGATTTGATTTCAGGTGCAGCGTCAGGACCATTATCTTCAGCATTGCTCATAATTTTATTGCCAATTTTTGAGGCGATATTTAAGAAAGTGTCTTGCTTTAAGTTCTCTGAACTTATCGAACACAACTCAAAACTCATAAAGAAACTTATTCAACAAGCGCCGGGCACGTTTAATCACTCAATCGTTGTTTCAAACATTGCAGAGGCTTGTGCTTTGGCTATTGAAGAAGACGGATTACTTGCTAGAACTTGTGCATATTATCACGATATAGGAAAATTGCGCCGTCCAGAATTTTTCAAAGAAAACCAAGTAGATGGCGAAAACCCACACGATGATTTAACACCAGAACTTTCTACAAACATCATTAAAGCGCACGCGCAAGATGGTTATGAATTGGTTATGAAAAATCGTTTGCCAAAGGTAATTGCAGACGTTTGTTTAGAACACCACGGCACTTTGCCTATACTTTACTTTTATGGTAAGGCTCAAAAATATACTGATGGTGAGGTTGATCTTGCGCAATTCTGTTATCCAGGTCCAAAACCTAGCACAAAGATTGCAGCGATTATCATGATTGCAGACGGGTGCGAGGCGGCGGCTAGAAGTTTGCAAGATCGTTCTAGAGAAAACGTTAAAAAGGTCGTTAGGCAAATAGTAAATGAAAGAATGCAACTCGGTCAATTTGAAGATTGTGAAATCACGCTTAAAGAATTAAACATAATTATACACACCGTTGTAAACCATTTAACAGGTGTATATCACAGCAGAGTAGAATATCCAAAGGTTAGCCTTGATGGTATGGAACTATAAGGAGAGATATGGGCAGAATAAAGTTAGAATGTTTAGACAGAAGAATTAATTTAAGAAAGATTGCTAGGGCAGTTTATAAAACGCTCGGACAAAAAGCTTGTTTTAAGGTGGAAGTGGTTTTTCAAGATGGCGATAATATGCAAATGTTAAACAAAACCACTCGTGGCGTGGATAACGTTACAGACGTTTTGTCTTATCCAAGTATGGGTGGGATTAGAGGTAAAATCCTAACCCCAAACGATTGCAAGACCGAACTTGAAGGGAAATACATATTTTTAGGTTCGATTGTGCTTTGTGATGAAAAAATTCGAGAACAGGCTTTGGAATATGGGCATAATGAAAAGAGGGAAAGAGAATATCTTGTGGTGCACGGACTTTTGCACCTTTTTGATTACGATCATTTAACCGATACGGACAAAAAAGAAATGCGTGAAAAAGAAAAACAGATTATGAAAATACTTTATCCAAAGGAAGAACAATGAGAAGTGGATTTGTTGCAGTTGTAGGCAGGGCTAATGCTGGGAAAAGTACGCTTATAAACGTGCTTGTTGGGGAAAAAGTTGCTATCGTTTCCCCAAAACCACAGACGACGAGAGATAGAATTTTGGGTGTATTAACAACTGAAGATTATCAAATAGCGTTCGTTGATACGCCAGGGATATATAAGGCGGACAACCTCCTTAATTCAGTTATGCAAAAGACCACGAATGATGCAAGTCAAGACGTTGACTTAGTCTTATTTACTATGGACGCGCATGAAGGTATAAGTGACACGGATAGGGCGCTCTTAAAAAAATATTCGTCATTAAAAGTGCCGACCATTTTAGTCTTGACAAAGACTGATATTATGAGTGAAAGCCTTTTGATTTCAGAGTTAAAAGAACTTGATGAAGAAAATATTGAAATAGTTCCCGTTTCAGCAAGAAAGAATAAAAACTTAAAGGAATTATTGAAGGTTATTGTTTCAAAACTTCCAGAGGGTGGAAAACTTTTTGAACAAGAAATTGTTTCAGATAGGTCTGAAAAGTTTATGCTTGCCGAAATTATGCGTGAAAAGATTTTACTAAAGTTCGACAAGGAAATTCCACACGGAGTCGCTATAATAATCAACAAATTTGAACTTAGAGAAAATGGAAGAACTTACGAAGTTAATCTTGATATCGTATGTGAAAAACTTAACCACAAAGCCATTTTAATAGGCAAAGGTGGAAAGGCGATAAAGGAAGTTTCGTCATTTGCCCGTCAAGATATGGAAAAGTTTTTGGGAAAAAAGGTTTTCTTAACCACTTATATCAAGGTGAAAGAAGACTGGAGAAATTCGGCTGGGCTTATGAAAGAATACGGGTACTCTCAAGACAATTAATAATAACAAAAGAATAAGTTAAATATTTCTCCACATAATAGATTAAAGGGGGAAATATGGAAAAGAAAAAAAGTAAAGAAAAAAAAGATATGTTTCAAGACGTTGCGTGGAATCTGTTTAGAACGACGGGCGTGGTGTCACACTATCTTTTTTATAAAGAATTAGGTAAAAAATAGCATATGGAAGAAAAAGAAAGTGGTATAGTGCTGGGTGCTGTAAACTTTTCGGAAAATGACAAAATACTTAATATTTTCACCTTGGGAAAAGGTGTTATTTGTGCTAGAATAAAAGGCGTTAAAAAGGCAGGGGCAAAATTAAAATTTGCCGCCGAGCCTTTTTGTTTTGCCGAGTATATTTTTTCTAAAAACGCTGATAAAAGAACGGTTATTGGGGCAAGCCTTATCGATAGTTTTTATCCTATACGTGAAAACATTCATAAATATTTTTGCGCAGGGGCTGTGGTTGAGTTTATTAAGCGTTTCTACAAGGAAGAACTTATCGACGAACAAGAGTTTGTTATTTGTATTAACGCTCTAAAAGAGATTGCTTATACTGAAAATTATCTAACTGCTTTGGTTAAGTTTTTAATATTGGCTCTTGAAAACTTTGGCTATAAAATCACGCTCGACCGATGTTTTTGTTGTGAAAAACAAATAGATGGAAGAATTTTCTTCGATTATAGAAACGGTGCGTTTTTATGTGCAGATTGTTTCAATGGCGAGGGTAGGGAAGTTAGCATTACAACCTATCACGCAATGCAAAGTGCAACCGAAGGAACTCTCAAGGATAGTGATGAGGGTTCAAAAAAAGCATTAAGACTACTTGACTACTATATTACCAATAGAGTAGAAGAAAATTTAAATTCTTTAAAAGAGTTAATAAAAATCTTTTAAAAGTTAAAATTTACTTAAAAAAATTTATTTTTTTTAAACAAAACAAAAAAATGTGCTAGAACAGTTGATTAAAATACAAAATTATAGTAAAATAAGTGAGTTAAAAATTAAGCAATTAATTTTATTATTTTAGAAAAATTATTGGAGGACATTATAGATGAAGTATGTTTACTTATTTAGTGAAGGCAATGGTAAAATGAGAGAACTTCTCGGTGGTAAGGGTGCTAACCTTGCTGAAATGACTAAGATTGGTTTACCTGTTCCACAAGGTTTCACAATTTCTACTGAAGCATGTACTAAATACTATGAAGATGGAAGACAAATCAACGACGACATAATGGCTGAAATTATGGTTAACGTTGAAAAGATGGAAGAAATCACCGGCAAGAAGTTCGGCGATTTGGAAAACCCACTTTTAGTATCAGTTCGTTCTGGTGCAAGAGCATCAATGCCTGGTATGATGGACACCATTCTTAACCTTGGCTTAAACGAACAAGTTGTTGAAGTTATGGCTGAAAAGAGTGGTAACGCTAGATGGGCTTACGACTGCTACAGAAGATTTATTCAAATGTATTCAGACGTAGTTATGGAAGTTGGTAAGAAGTATTTTGAACAACTTATCGACAAAATGAAAGAAGAAAAGGGTGTTAAGCTCGATACAGAACTTACAGCTGACGACTTAAAGGCACTCGCTGAACAATTTAAAGCTGAATATAAGAACAAGATTGGTAAAGATTTCCCACAAGATCCAAAAGAACAACTTATCGGCGCAATCAAAGCCGTTTTCCGTTCATGGGACAACCCAAGAGCAAACGTTTACCGTCGTGATAACGATATCCCATATAGCTGGGGTACTGCTGTTAACGTTCAAGCAATGGCTTTCGGTAACATGGGTGATGACTGTGGTACTGGTGTTGCGTTCACTCGTGACCCTGCTACAGGTGAAAAGAAACTTATGGGTGAATTCTTAACAAATGCACAAGGCGAAGACGTTGTTGCTGGTGTTCGTACACCAATGCCTATTGCTCAAATGGCTGAAAAATTCCCAGAAGCTTTTGAACAATTCAAGAAAGTTTGTCAAATTCTTGAAGACCACTATAGAGATATGCAAGATATGGAATTTACCGTTGAACACGGCAAACTCTATATGCTTCAAACAAGAAACGGTAAGCGTACTGCTGCCGCTGCTCTTAAAATCGCATGCGATCTCGTTGACGAAGGCATGATTGATGAAAAGCAAGCAGTTTTAATGATTGACCCAAGAAACCTCGACACACTTTTACACCCACAATTCGATGCTAAGGCATTGAAAGACGCTAAACCTGCTGCTAGAGCTTTAGGCGCTTCTCCAGGTGCTGCATGTGGTAAAATCGTGTTCAGCGCAGAAGACGCTAAAGAATGGAAAGCAAGAGGCGAAAAGGTTATCCTCGTAAGACTTGAAACTTCTCCAGAAGATATCGAAGGTATGAAAGCTTCTCAAGGTATCTTAACTGCTCGTGGTGGTATGACCTCTCACGCAGCCGTTGTTGCTCGTGGTATGGGTACTTGCTGTGTTTCTGGTTGCTCAGACATCACAGACTTTAACGAAGATGCTAAGACTTTCGTTCTCGCTGGTAAAACTTATAAAGAAGGCGATATCATTTCTATCGACGGTTCAACAGGTAATATTTACGATGGTAAAATCCCAACTGTTGACGCAACTATTTCTGGCGATTTCGGTAGAATTATGGCGTGGGCAGACAAATATAGAACTTTAGGTGTTCGTACAAATGCCGACACTCCTAAGGATGCTGCTAAAGCTCGTGAACTCGGTGCTGAAGGTATTGGACTCTGCAGAACAGAACACATGTTCTTCGGTCCAGGCAGAATTGAAATCTTCCGTGAAATGATTTGTTCTGAAACTAAGGAAGAAAGAGAAGAAGCTTTAGATAAGATTCTTCCAATGCAACAAAGCGACTTCGAACAACTTTACGAAGCACTCGAAGGCAACCCTGTTACAATTCGTTTCTTAGATCCACCTCTACACGAATTTATCCCAACACTTGGCGCAGATATCGATGCACTCGCTGCAAAGAAAGGCAAGACTTCTGCTCAAATTAGACAAATTTGTGCTTCACTCCACGAATTTAACCCAATGATGGGTCACCGTGGTTGTAGATTAGCTGTTACTTATCCAGAAATCGCTGTAATGCAAACGAGGGCAATTATCCGTGCTGCAATCAACGTTCAAACAAAACACCCAGATTGGAAAGTTGTTCCAGAAATCATGATCCCACTTGTTGGTGAAGTTAAGGAACTTAAGAACGTTAAGGACGTTGTAGTTAAGGTTGCTGAAGAAGAAGTTGCAAAGGCAAACGTTAAGATCGCTTACGAAGTTGGTACTATGATTGAAATTCCAAGAGCATGTATCACTGCTGATGAAATCGCTAAAGAAGCTGAATTCTTCTGCTTCGGTACAAACGACTTAACACAAATGACATACGGCTTCTCTCGTGACGATGCTGGTAAGTTCTTAAATGCTTACTATGATGCTAAGATTTTCGAAAACGATCCATTTGCTAAAATCGACAGAAACGGTGTTGGTAAGTTGATGGATATGGCTGTTTCACTTGGTAGAAAAGTTCGTCCAGATATGCACTGTGGTATCTGTGGTGAACATGGTGGCGATCCATATACTATTGAATTCTGCCATCAAATTGGTCTTTCATACGTATCATGCTCACCATTCAGAGTTCCTATTGCAAGACTTGCTGCTGCACAAGCAAATCTTAAAAACGCAAAATAGTTTTTAATTAAGCTAAACTTAAAAAAAGAACCTATTGCAAAATAGGTTCTTTTTTGTTTGATTAGTGTTTAATCAGAATAATATAACGTATTAGCAATTAAGTAGAAATTTTGAAATTAAAAGTAGGAATATAAAAAGAAGATGTTTAAAAATAGCTATTGCAATAATACCAAATGTTTGATATAATATGAACGATATTGTTGTTTGAATTTGTTATAATTTACTAAAAATACGAGGTGAAGTTATGGAAGAATTTATATTTGAGTTAGGGGAAATAGACCAAGAAGTTATAGACGCAGTTGATGATAAATTATTAAAACATATAACTTCTAAAACACTTGATTTGATTAAAGACTTTGAAAAGAAAACCCTAAACGGAGGCAATGAAGTTTTTGATAAGTTTGATAAGTTTATGGGGGTCTTGCAAAACACAATCGAATTAGTGTATGCATGTGTTGACGCTCCAGAAAACACTATGCCTATAGCTGTTACAAGAATTGCAGTTTCTTTATCTGACTTAACGTGTGCAATAAAGAATCATGAGCACATGCGTAAAAAAGATCCAGATAAACATGGATACGTGCTTGAGTCTATGCACAATTTGATTAAAGTTTTAAGTTTAGGACACTGTTTTGAAAGAGAAAATCATTTTTCTTTAAAGGACATAGAGGCGTATAAGGTTGAAATGGAAGAGCAAGAAAGTGAACGCAAGCAATATGAGTTAAAATTGAAAGAAGAACGAATTGCAAGAATCAATAAAACAGATAAAACTATTAATGATTGGTTAAAAACCAATGCAATAAAAGATTTTGATTTTTCCATATTGCATGAAAGCGCATATGAAGCCTTAAAAGTGGCTATTGAAAACGAATGTAAAACTATCAGTATTAGTTGGATACAACGCAAGTTAAACATGGGATATTCCCGTGCAGCAAGTATAATTGACCATTTAGAAGAAAATGGAGTGATATCTACTTTAGAAGAATCGTTGTCGTTAGGTATTAAAGGAATGCGTATCATTAAGGTGGTTTGCAATAAAGAATAGGGGAAGCATGAGAGTTAGTATTTTAGGGGATTCTATTAGCACTTACGAGGGGTACAATCCAGTAGGCTACAACGTTTTTTATAATGCAGAAAGAATTGCTGAATACCATTTAACAGACGTCAACGATACGTGGTGGATGAAAGTAATTAACGGACTTAAAGGAGAGTTGTGTGTTAATAACTCTTTTTCAGGCTCGACTGTTTATGAATTTAGCGAATTTTCAATTTCTGCAAAAGAACGCTGTCAAGCACTTCACACAAGCGATATCGAGCCTGACGTGATTTTGGTTTACGCTGGGACAAACGATTGTCTTGCAAAAATTTCTATTGCCACTTTTTTTAACGACTATGACAAGATGTTAAAGCGTATTAAAGAAAGGTATAAAAAAGCCAAAGTGTTTTGTGCCACTTTAACTATGGGTGCTATACAAGAAGGGGAAATGAATGAAAATATTTATTTCTTATTAAAATCACACAGCAACGCAATACAGAAAGCATGTAAAGATAATCAAGTGCAGGTTATAGACTTGTTAAAATATAAAAAAGTTTATTCTGCCAATGATTATACTCACCCTAACAAAGAGGGACATTCTTTAATTTCAAAATTGTGGATAGAAGAATTAAAAAAATATATTATTTAATAGTATGAAAAAAATCAGTGGGAAAAAATTGAGATTTTTAAAAAATCAAATAGATATAGCCATGAAAGAATTGTTTATGGTTGGTTATATTGAAAATGTAAAAGTAAAATCTTCTAAAGTGGTTGAGTTTAAAATAAAACTTACAAAAAAATATTGTTTTGATACCCAAGCGTTTGATGAAATTATGTGCGAAATGGAAAGGCAAACTGGCTGGTATGCATCTTTTGGCTTAAATAACGTTGATGATGGGTTTTGCCTTACTTTGATGGATAAAGTGTTAGATATTAACATAAATTTATGGAATCCATCTAATTTATTGTCTAATTTGAGAGATAATGAATTTGTTTTTGATGCTGTAAAGTGTTCTAGTATGGAAAGTTTTTTACAGTCATTAAAGTTTAGAAATAAGGATGAACAAGAAAAGATAGCTTTACTTAATGGTCAAGAATCTAGGGAAAAGGGAAACAAAAAGATTCTTTGGAAATTGACCGGTAATCTATATTGGAAAGGTCAAAAAATTAAAAGAAAAAGTAAAGACTTTGACAACTTAATATTAAAAGCCTATAAAACGCTTTATGAACAAAGTGAAGATTTAAAACTTGGACTAAGCTGTACAAAGGATTATAAACTCGTTTATACGGAAGGCAAGCAAAGAAAAAGAGCAACGATTCTAACCGAACAAGAATTTATTTGTTGTTTAAATAAATTAAGGAAAGAAAATTAAACGGCTAATAAATAATGAAAATATTATTAAAATCGATAACGAGCTCGGCAAAAAGCCGAGCTCGTTTACAATATATTTAATTTGTCGCTAATTTTATATTCTATATTTTAAACAATGCAAGCATCATATTGATAACGTTCTCTCGCATTGCTGAATAATTAAGATAGTTATGCTTATCGTATATACATTCGTGGGCGTATGACTGAATAGTTTCAATCGCTAAATGCACCTTTTCCTTTAGGTCGGCTGGGTTATATCCCGCCTTTTTAAGAGATAAAACAATTTTCTCGGTCATATTATCTTCAAGCAAAAGGAATTTATTTTTTATGCCTTCATCAATATAGGTCATAGAGTGCAAGGTTTCATGGATAAGCGCGTTGTTTTTGTGCAACTCCACCGTTTTGTCCACGATTAAATTTATAATTTTTTCAATATCGAGTGGGGCAGATAGCCCTTCAAACGTGTCCAATACAGGCGCAAAAACATTATTTATATATATATCTAAAACTTCCAATAATATATCTTTTTTGTCAGTAAAATATCCATAGACAAGCCCAACCGAAACTCCAGCCTTTTTTGCAATCTCGGCAGTGTTGGTGTTGATATATCCCTTTTCTGCAAAAAGTTCATATCCCGCTTGAACTATTCTATTTTTCTTTTCAACCGAACGCGATTGTTTCGGCTCTCTAACTTTTCTTTCCATTATCAATATACCAATTTTTATTTTTATATATTGTATCATATTTCCAAAAAAAAATCAATAAATTTTAAATAAACCTGAAATCACATTCATTTTTTAGTTGACAAACAAAATTTTTTTTGCTAAAATTATGAAAGTGAAATCAAGTTCACATTTTAACAAGTAAGAAAAATATCTATATAAAGGAGAAAAAATGGAAAGAAAGTTAGACACTTTTGCGATTGGCGAAAAGGGCGTTGTCAAAATCGTGACGGGCGAACGCAAAATTAAGAGAAGACTTTTTGACATGGGGATAACCCCAGGTGTTGAGATAATGCTTAGAAAAAAAGCACCGCTTGGCGACCCTATAGAGATTACGTTAAGGGGTTATGAACTAACCCTTCGTAAAGCAGAGGCGAATTACGTGTTGATGGAGGTAAAAAATGCTTAAATTTGCGTTGGCAGGTAATCCAAACAGTGGTAAGACCACCTTGTTTAATGGATTGACGGGCTCAACGGCACATGTGGGAAACTGGCCGGGCGTTACCGTTGATAAAAAAGAAGGTGTTTATAAGAAATTAGCAGAGCCTATACAAATTATAGACCTTCCTGGTATATATTCACTTTCTCCATATACTCCTGAAGAAGTTATTGCAAGAAATTACATTATTGAAGAAAAGCCAGATTGTGTTATCAATATCGTTGATGCAACCAATTTGGAAAGAAACCTATACTTGACCACTCAAATTATGGAAATAGACGTTCCTATGGTTATTGCCTTAAATATGATGGACGCAGTTGAAAAGGCTGGGGATACCATTGATGAAAAGGAACTTGAAAAAAGGATAGGTTTTCCTGTAATAAAGATATCAGCGCTCAAAGAAACGGGCGAAGACGAACTTATGCAAAGGGCTTATAAGGCGTGCAAGGAACAAAGAAGTGCAACAACCGTTTTGAAAGAAACGGCTTTGGGGCATTTGATAAGTGACGTTAGAATTGCGTTAAAAGGGCAAAACGTTCAAAATCCACTATTCCACGCAATCAAACTTGTGGAAGACGATAACTTAGAAGTTACAATGCACAAAGAAACGGTTGCGATGGTTGAAGAATTTAAGGAAACTTTCAGTGACGAACTCTTTGGCACCGACTTTGAAGCAATCGTTGCTGATGGAAGATATAAATACATAACCAAACATTTTTCACCTGTCGTTAAGCACAAAGTAATTGACAAATTCAAAACCACCAAATCGGATAAGATAGACAAGGTTTTAACACACAAAATATGGAGTATTCCAATTTTCTTGTTGATTTTGTTCTCTATATTCCACTTAACGTTCTCTGAAAACTTCTTGTTCTTTGGCTCGATATTTAGCTTGCCAACGCTTGAAGAGTTAGGCTTGATCAATGCAGACGGCGAATTTATGAACTTTGGCGTAAAACTTTTGTCATGTTTTTACGACGGGGCAGTTTTCTCCCCAGGTTGCATAGTCAATAATCTTTGGAACGAAGTAATTGTCGGCGAATTGTTTGGGTTTGTTCAAGGACTTGTTGAAAATAGTGGCATGAGTGAGTGGGCTGTTGGTTTAATCAACAACGGTATCATTGATGGTATTGCTGGTGTGTTATCGTTCTTGCCTTGGATTTTGGTGTTGTTCTTGTTCTTCTCAATATTAGAAGATACGGGATATATGGCGCGCGTTGCCTTTATCCTTGACAGATTGTTTAGAAAATTCGGGCTTTCGGGCAGAGCTTTTATGCCTATGATTATGGGCTTTGGCTGTTCTGTTCCTGCAATGATAAACACGAGAACGCTCGCAGACGAAAAGGAAAAAATCGCAACGGTAAGGGTTATTCCTTTCTTCTCTTGTGGTGCAAAACTTCCAATTCTCACGGCTATAGCAGGTGGTATAGTTGCGTACTTTAACGTGGGCAACGCAGACCTTATAACTTACGGAATGTATTTGCTTGGCATTATAACTGCGATTATTAGCGTATTTTTAATGCGTTCAACTTCGCTTAAGGGCGAAACTCCACCGTTTATTATGGAATTGCCAACCTATCGTATGCCACGCTTTAAGAGTTTGATGATGTTACTTTGGGATAAGGCAAAACACTTTATTAAAAAGGCGTTCACTATTATCCTTGCATCAACAATCGTTATTTGGGTATTCACACACTTTAGTTTTAGTTGGAAATTCCTTAACGACGAGCAAATTAACCAAAGTATTCTCGCTGGCATTGGCCAATTGATTCAACCTATATGCACGCCACTTGGCTTTGGTTCTCAATTAGGTCAATTCGGTTGGGTGTTTGCAGTTGCGGCAATAACGGGCTTGATCGCAAAAGAAAACGTTATAGCAACCTTCTCAACTCTCGGTGCTTGTTTAATAGCAATTGCTAATTTGGAAGTCGGTGGGCTTGACATTATGGCAGAAGAAGGTGTTGACGCCGTTCAAGCAATGATTATGGCAACCGGAATATCAGTTCCAGCGTTAATCTCTTTCATCGCATTTAATATGACCACGATTCCTTGTTTTGCAGCCGTTGCAACGGCTAAAGCCGAACTTGGGAATAAAACTTTTGTAAATACGCTTATCTTCTGGTTGTTAACTTCTTACATTGTAGCTGCTGCCGTTTACACGATTGGCAGTTGGTGGTGGATGGCGTTCATATGGGTTGGCGTGTTTATTGTCGTGGCGTGTGTGATTAAGTTAATCAATAAGAAAAAAGAAAATAAAAGGGTATAATTATGGGACCTCTTGAAATTATTTTAATAGTATTCTGCGTGGCAGTTGTCGTGTCTGTTATAGTGACGTCTATAATAAGAAAGAAAAAAGGCAAAACTTCTTGCGGGTGCGACTGCTCGTCTTGTGGGTGCTGTTCAAGTTGCAGTTCACGTAATAAAGCAGACAAATAAAAAATAGGGACTTTTCTTTTACGAGAAAAGTCCCTATTTCTTTTTAAGAAGTTATACACTGTTGACAAATTGGGTAAAAAATTATATACTATTTTTGTTAAAAAAATTTACGAGAGGATGCAATGGAAATATTTATAATTTGTGTTTTACTAATCGTGGGATTAGTTTTGATTATTAAAGGTGGCGATTATTTCGTGGACGGAGCAAGTTGGCTTGCTGAAGTCAGTGGCATACCTAAATTTATAGTCGGCGCGACAATCGTCAGCGTTGCAACGACGTTGCCTGAAATAGTAGTTTCCTTAATTTCTGTAAAAGCAAGCCCAGATATGGCAATCGGCAACGCAGTTGGCTCGGTTGTTTTTAATTCAGGAGTAATAATGGCATTGGCGCTCATGGCCCAACCATTTTTAATAAAGAGAAAAGACTATGCGTTTAAGGGTATATTATTAACGGCAGTTATGGGCTTATTGTTTCTCTTTTCTCTTGTAGGTGTTCAAGATTGGAGGATAACCACTAAAACTGAAGGTATGTTCAATATTGTTGGTTCTATCGTCTTAATAGTGGCATTTATCGTGTTTATTGTGGAAAATGTTATATCTGCAAAAAGAAACGCACTTGAAAACGCTCAGTTAAAACAAGGCGACCTAAACGAAAACGTTGAAAAGGAAACAGAAGTCCAAGAAAAACCTGTTGCGACTAAAAAGAGCGTAATAATAAATCTCATCAAACTTATTGGTGGCGCAATAGGCATTGGTGGTGGCGCGATTTTACTTAAAGACAATGCTGTTGAACTCTGCAGAGTGTTTGGCGTTTCTGAAGTGTTAATCGGAGTAACGGTGTTGGCAATTGGCACTTCGCTTCCAGAACTCGTTACAATGATTATTGCAGTTAAAAAAGGTCAAGCAAGTTTAAGTATCGGTAACATTATCGGCGCAAATACCATTGACCTTGCGTTAATACTTCCCCTCTGTACGCTTATAGTTGGTGGCGCAGGCGTTCCCGTTTCTTTCGTTCACTTATTTGTAACCATGCCAACCACTTTACTTATAATTGCAATCGGCATAATCCCAACCCTTATATCTAAAAAATTTTCAAGGTGGCAAGGTGCACTTATGATGGCAATATATTTAGCATACTTCGTATTTAATATCGTTTACGTGCTAATTTAGAAATTAAACAAATATAGAAAGGAGGATATATATGTTTTCTTGCGACACAATGTTAGTAAATGCTTCTTGTTCACGTTATAAAAGTAATATTTTAGCAAAAAACAGCGATAGGCCAACAGGAGAACCACAACCTTTTTGTTTTTATGAAGGAAAGGAATATAAAGAAGGTGAAATGATAAAAACAACGCATTTAACTATTCCTCAAGTACGAAAAACTTATTCTGTTGTAGGCTCTAGACCATATTGGATATATGGTTTTGAAATGGGTTTTAATGAAAAAGGCGTTATAATTGGAAATGAAGCAGAAGGTTCTCGAATGGAGCCTGAAGAGGAAGAGGGCCTTATAGGAATGGATATGTTGCGCCTTGCTTTAGAACGCGCGGCTACGGCAAGAGAGGCAATTAACGTTATTACGGATTTGCTAAAACAATATGGTCAAAAGGCAAATGCTAATCTTTGACATATCGTACATATGAAAACACCTTTCTTATTGTTGATAAAAATGAATGCTGGATACTAGAAACGGCTGGGCGTGAATGGGTGGCAAAGCAAGTTAAAACAATGCAAGGAATTTCAAATTGCTATTCTATTGAAAAGGATATAGATTTAAGGTCTGAAAACGTTGAAAAGATTGCAAGAGATAAACGTTGGCTCGCGCCTGACGAACAATTTAATTTTGCAAAAGCATATACGGGGAGATTGGTTGGACAACCTTTTGGAGTGCCAAGATATCGTAGATTGAACAAGTTGTTGTCGCAAAAAGATATCCATGATTTTAATTCTCTTGCGGATATTTTGCGAGACCATTTTGATGATGAAATTATATCTCCACGTTTTGCCGAAACTGCTGGAACTTTTATGAGCATTTGTATGCATATGCGCGATTGGGCAGAAAGTGAAACGTCTGCTTCGCTTTTGGCAAGAATTGATGATAAAATAGGTGTTATTGCACGTTATGCGCCTGTGCAACCATGTTTATCAGCATATATTCCGGTGTATATGACGTGTAAACTTCCTGAAAAAATGCAAAGGGCAGATAAGTTGTTCGATGAAAAATCGTTATGGTGGCAAGTAAAAAGGCTAAGCTTGCTTGTGACCGTTGATGAAGAGTCGTTTGCAAGAGATATAAGAGAAAAACTTGCAAAGATTGAGAAAGAGTTTGAACAAAAGGCAGAGGAAGTTGAGCAAGAGGCAAAAAATCTTATTTTAGATGGAAAACAAGACCTTGCTAAAGAAAAATTATTCTCTCTTACTGATGAATGTGTAGAAAGTTTATACGATTTCGCAAAAACAGAAAGCAAACGTTTGTCTAAGGTTATAAAGGATAAGGGCGGTTTATATGGCCGTCAAAAAGAAGCGATTGAAAAATATTGTGAGTATGCGCAAATACCAATTTTAGATATTTAACAAGCGTTATTAACTTTAATAATTTATTAAAAAAACTCAACTAGACAAGTTGAGTTTTTTTGTATGTATTTTATCCGTTTTTTTAAGGAAGATTTTACTATTTTTAAGGATTATAATTGCTATGTTTTTTAGTGTCTTTTATGTATAATAAAATTACTAATACATATGTTTATATATTAGATTTAAAAAATTTTTTCATATCGTTGACACAAAACTTATTGATATGATAAAATAAATAAGATTGTGAAAAGTTTATTGTCGGTTGGAAATTGATGGAGAAAATGTATGTTAGAATTAATTGACGTAAGAAAAGTTTATACGACTAAAGCAGGAGATACCATTGCTCTTAAAGGCGTTAGCATAAAGTTTGCCGACAAGGGTATGGTGTTTATTTCTGGTAAAAGTGGTTGTGGTAAAACAACCCTTCTTAATAGCATAGGTGGACTTGACAAGATTGATGGTGGGGAGATTATTGTTGACGGAAAGAAGTTTTCTGAATTTACACCAGCCGATTACGATAGTTATAGAAACACTATGGTAGGTTTCGTTTTTCAAGAATATAATCTTCTTAACGAATATAGCATTGAAAAAAATATAAATATTGCCGATGAATTGCAAGGCAGAAAAACCGATAATGATAAGCTTAGAGAACTTTTGAAAAAGTTTGAAATAGCAGACTATGAAAAACGTAAGCCAAACCAACTCTCAGGTGGACAAAAGCAAAGGGTTGCTATAGTAAGAGCGCTCATTAAAAATCCTAAGATAATCTTGGCTGATGAACCAACGGGTGCTTTGGATAGCGCAACGGGTATTCAAGTTATGGACTTGCTTAAAGAATTGTCTAAAGAAAAATTGGTAATCGTAGTTTCTCATGAAAACTCTTTTGCAGAAAAATATGCTGATAGAATTATTAGAATAGTTGACGGACAAGTTGTTGAGGACGTTTCTTTAAGCGACGTTGCCGTTAACGATAACGTTTTTGATAGTGAACAAGAAATAATTGTTAAGTCGGGCGCAAAACTAAACGAAAGCGAAACAAAAACGCTTGTTACTGCTATTGAAGAAAAGAAAAAGATTCGTTTAACAGAAAAAATAACAGTTCGACAAAGAAAGAAAACTGAAAAAATCGAAGGCAAAGAAAACCAAGAACCAGCAGTTTTCATTAAGAGTAGAATGAAATTTAAAAGTATAGCAGGACTTGGTATGAAGTCTTTGGTGGTTAAGCCTTTTAGACTTATAATCACTATACTTTTATCAGTGATTGCATTTGCAGTATTCGGTATTTTTGACTCGGTTGCGTCATATAATGGTGAGCGTGCACTTTCAAAGCTTTTAAGTAGTGGGGAATATAATTCTGTATCTATATATAACAGCTATAACGGTAGTAGTTATGATGAAGCAAGTTTTAAGATGTCGCAAAGTTATCTAAACAAACTAAACAAAGATACGGGCTATTCTTTCCGTGGAATATATGAAATAGTCGATGAAGAAAACATAAGACCTAATAACTATATGGAAAGAAGAGATTTCTTCAACAAAGACCATAAGTTAAAACAAATTTCTGCAGTTTCATATACTGTTGTCGGCAGAGAATATTATACTCAATACGTAAACGGGTTCGTGGAATTTGGTTGGGGAGATATTTCTAACGATGGAACGACCATAAAAGGATATAACTATAAAATAATTCCAAACATAAGTGATGCTGAGGGGGGCAATGGTTTTGTGCCAACTTATCCAGAACTTATGGAAAACGATTCAGGGCTTCAAGGTGTTGGTATTTCAAAATATCTTGCTGAAAGCATAAGATTTTGGTCAAAGCACAACAAAGATAAAAAATTTAACGATATAGACGTTAAGAATATCGAAGATTTGTATGGTCAAACGCTCATAATTAATGACGTTGAATATTGCATTTCAGCAATTATCGATTGTGGAGAAGTTCCTGAAAAATACGAAAAGTTGAAAACGGTTACCACAAAAGATGCCCCACCTGCATTGACACAAGATTTTACCACTTATTTAAATTCAAGCTGTAATCTATCAGTTTTTGTGCCAAACGGTTTTGTTGAACAATATAGGGCTAAAAACAATCGTGTCGTAAGTTATATAGGCGACTATAATGGTGCCGTTTACGACTGCTTTATAGATGGCGGCGATAAAATGTATAATACGCCTGTGTTCTATAACGTAAACGAATTTACCAATGAAAACACGGTAATGTTTAACGACGATTCTGAGGACGGCGTTGCTCCAACCCTAGCCAATAACGAAGTTTTGATAAGTGCAAGAAATATAAAGAACGCACTTTTTGAAAAAGACCTTATAAATGGAACTGTTATCAACCAAACAGAATTACACTTTAAAACGTTAGAAGATCCAGAAAAAACTTCTCAGGATAGGCGACTTGCAGTCAAGGAAATCTTAAATATATTAAAAACCAATATAGACAATTTCAATCCAGTAAAGAAGCTTGTCATAAAGTCAACGGCTGAATGGGATAGAGAAAAGGAATTGCTAAATAAAGAACTTAAAGTGGTTGGTGTATATTTTGACGTAAATATTGACAGAGGTTATTCCAGACTAGATGAGGAAATCGAGCCGATAGTTTTATCTACGAGTGGGCTTAAAAATTTAAACGTCAACACCGATCAAGGTATTTATTCAAGGGCAATTTCAACCATTAGTACAAGCAAGATTGGTGCAAACAAATTGAGTTCGATGATGTCTAACCAATCTGGATTTAAACTAGTTTGGTATCAAAACGGAATTTTAGAAATACTTGAAGACAACTCTGAATTTATTGGGCAGTTCTTAGACTTGTTCTTATATATTGCAATTGCAATGATAACTTTCTCAATATTTATGTTGTTCAACTATATTTCTACCAGTATCGTTTCAAAACGTCAGTCAATCGGTGTATTGAGAGCGCTTGGTACGGGTGGAAAGAGCATTTTCTTAATGTTCTTGTTAGAGGGCATAGCAATTTCACTTATAGGTGGACTTTTGGCATCTTTGACTTCATATATCGCTTGTATATTTGTAAACGATTATATTTTGGAAGTTATGAACTTGACAATTAAGTTCGTCTTATTCGGTGGAAGACAAATTGCTATAATAGTTGCCTCAAGTTTAGCTACTGGCTTCTTGGCATCGTTAATACCTATTATTAGAATTGTTAAGGAAAAACCGGTGGCATTAATTAGAAAAGACTAAAAACAAATAAACAGATTGGCGTGTGCATTTTGCATGCGCCTTTTTTTTGTGGTATAGTCTTATTTTTTATTTGCACTAAACGGCTTGTTTTTTTCATAAAATATAAATATGTTAAACAAAGCTTATATAGATTTAAAAAAATTGCGATTTAATGCTACTGAGATTAAGAAAAAATTAAATAAAAACACAAAATTTTGTGCTGTTGTTAAAGCTGATGCTTACGGGCATGGCGCTGAAAAAATAGCCTCAGCACTTTACCCTTATTGCGATTCATATGCCGTGGCACTGGTTGAGGAGGGAATATCGCTAAGACTTTGTGGAATAAAGAAAGATATTTTGGTTTTAAATCCACCTTTTGCACTTGATATAGAAAGCGCAGTTTTTTATGGTTTAACTTTAAGCGCAAGCCGGTTTTCTACCTTAAAAAATATTGAAAAAGCGTGTCGAAACCAAAATAGAAAAGCAAAAATCCATCTGAAGTTCAATACGGGAATGAATAGGCTAGGGGTGGATAATTTAAAAGAATTAAATGCCCTTGCAAAATACGTATTTAATTCAAAATATCTTACTTTAGATGGAATGTTTACGCATATAGGTGATTTTGTAGATAAAAAACAACTTAAATCTGTGCAAAATAAATTTTTACTTGCAAATAATTTGATTAAAGGTTATAATAATAAAGCAGTATGTCACATATCTGCAAGTAGTGGTTTTTTGTTGGGGTTAAAGAGTGATATGGCAAGGATTGGTATTTTGCTGTACGGCTATAAACCGTTTGAAAGCCAATATATAAAAGTTTTGCCCATTATGAAAATTTATGCGCCGTTATTAAAATCTCGCGAACTCAAGAAGGGAGAAAGCTGTCTTTATGGGAGTTTTAGGCTAGAACAAGATGCTAGCATAGGTCTTGTCAGAGTTGGCTATGCAGATGGGTTTATGCGCAAAAATATTTTGGGGCAAGTTAACAATCGCTGTATGGATATTACTGCCATAAAAAAACCTAAAGTAACAAACAAAGGCGTGTTAATTATGGATAACGCAGACCTTTTAGGTAAACAATACGACACGATTAGTTATGAAATTTTGACAAAATCTGCAATACGTGCAGAAAAAATATACTTAAATTAGGTGCAAAAATGAAATATTACTTAAAGAAGGCAATTATAGGTTTAGTCTATTTAATTTTTTCAGCAGTGACTGCTTATGGTGTTTTGTTTATACCAGGGTTAACTTGGCTAAAGGTCATTTTGTTGGTTTTAAATCTTGGACTTTATTCTTACGTTTTAGGGTCAACAGCTTTTCAAGATGGACAAGCGGCTTATAAGATACGTATGGCAAATGATTTAAACAGAAAGCAAATCGTTTTAACCGGTGAAGATATCCCTCTTGATACTCAAAAAGAGTACAAAGCTTACAAAGGCTTTATTATTGGTTTGGTAATTTGTATTCCACTTATTGTCTTGTTGATAATTCACGCTATCGTTTCAACTAATAATCCATCAAACCAAGATTATGGAACAACTGCAAGTTTTATCTATTTAATGGCTTTTGCTTTTGCTGGGGTAGGCGTTAAAGTAGATTCACTCTTTGCAGTGGTTTCACCATATTGGTCACTTCTTGCAATACCTGTAATAGTTTTGGTTCAAGGCATCATGTTTTATTTGGGTGGAAGAAAAATTGAACTTCAACAAGAAATGATTAGAGAAAAACACAGAATGATTCACGGTGAATAATTTTGAGAATAGTTTCTGGAAAATATAGGGGTAGAACGCTTTTGGCATTTGATGGCGATAAAATTCGCCCAACTGCCGATAAGGTCAGGGAAAGCCTTTTTAACATTTTACAAATGAAAATTACAAACTCTAAGTTTTTGGACTTATTTTGTGGAACGGGCGCAATGGGGATAGAAGCCCTTTCCCGTGGTGCAGAAAAGGTTGTGTTTAACGACCTTTCAAGAGAAAGTTTAACTCTGCTCAAAAAAAACTTGGATAAAATCAAGGTGGAAGACGATTATGAGATCTTAAACTTCGACGCTGTGAATTTATTAAAAAATACCAGCAAAAAGTTTGATATTATATTTTTAGACCCACCTTACAAAACTGAACTAGGCTTAAAGAGTTTGCCTTTTGTAAGTTCAGTCCTTGAAGATGACGGAATAGCCGTTTTAGAAGATGAAAAAGAGTGGTTGGGCGAGATAGAAGGGCTTGTCTCTTACGATAAGAGAAAATATGGTAGAGTGCATCTAACCTTTTTTAAGAAGGAGAATAAATAATGAAAGTTTGTGTGTTTGCAGGTACGTTTGACCCATTTACCAAAGGGCATGCTTTTGTTGTAAATAAGTGCTTAGAAGTTTTTGACAAGGTGGTTATCGCAATAGGCGTTAACACCGACAAAAAACCAATGTTTTCTTTAGATGATAGAAAACAAATGATAACACTTGCTTTTAAGGGCGAAAAGAGAGTGGAAATTAGAGCTTTTACGGGTATGTTAGTTGATTTTATGAAGGAAAACGACATAAAGGTCAACGTTCGTGGAATAAGGGATATAGATGATTATAAATATGAAACCACTATGGAAAGATATAATCGTGATATGTATCCTGAAATGACCACTATCTATATTCCAACTCCAAAGGAATTAGTGCATATCAGTTCAACTGCAATGCGAAACATCTTAGAGTTAAAGGGCAATGCGAGTGATTATTTGCCAAATGGGATTTTAGAGTTTATAAAGGACAAACAAGGCAAATAATAATTGACAGAAGGAAGTTTATAACGGCGCAAATTATCTTTGCAAGGATAAATGGTGCCGTTTTTATTTTTGCTTTTTTTAAGTAAGCAATCGACTGCATTATAACTGAAAGTCCACCAAATCCACATATCAATGAACATAAAGGAAGTGCAAAAAAACTGCCATTTAGCGTTGACAAGATTTTAAGGCCTTGAGTACATTCAAAAAGCCCAAAGGTTAAGCCTTTGCCTAAAATTTCATCGCTAAACATAAGGGAAAACAAGTTTACGATAGGTGATAGAATTTTAAGTGAAAACAATACGTTGGTAAAAAGATAAAATATGGTTATAATTGCTCCGACTACTAAAATTGAAACAACTGATGAATACGCGCTTTCATACAGAACGTTATCCACTTTACTTGCGTTTATAAATGTCAGAGAAAGTGGCTTATCTTTTTTATGATAAAATGAAAAAATTATGCCTATAATTATGCTAGAGATAAAGTGGCATAAAAATAGAGTTAAGCCAAATCGTACGCTATTAAACATTATTACACCCACGCTGTTGATTAAAAACATTGGAGATGACGTTGAACATAAGGCACTTGCTCTAACGCTTTCTGCTTTAGAAATAAGTCCTCTTTCTTTTAGGTCGGAAACAATTTTTGCACCCACCGGATAGCCTGAAATGAGGCTCATAAAAAAGGCGTATCCCACAGCGCCACCAACGTTAAAAATTCGCCTTGTTAAAAAGGAGAACTTATTTGAAATCTTGCTTGTTATTTGCATTGAAGAGAGTATTGCCGTTATAAAAAAGTAAGGCAATAACGATGGCACAACACAGGCTAAATAAAGGTTTAACCCGTCTAAAACAAGGGCTGAATATCCCTTTCCAAAGGCAAGGATAAGGGAAAAGGCTATTAAAAACAAAAATAAAGCTTTAGAGAAAAAAGAGTTTAAATTTTTAACCATAATATATTGTATTATAACTTGAAAAAAAATATAGGATATGATAAAATATTTTTATGGATTTATTTGATTTAATGAAAGATAATAACAAGAATATTCCACTAGCAGAACGCATGCGCGCAAAAACTTTAAACGACTTTTTGGGGCAAGAACATATCGTGTCTGAAACGGGGCTTTTACGTCGTGCCATTAAACTCGATAGACTTGGCAGTTGCATCTTTTGGGGACCTCCAGGCTGTGGTAAAACTACGCTTGCAAACGTTATAGCAAACGGCACGGATAATAATTTTGTTAAGTTAAACGCCGTTAATAGTGGTGTGGCAGACGTTAAGAAGGTTATAGAAGAAGCACAAGCCACGGCAAAACTTTACGGTAAGAAGACCTATTTGTTGCTTGATGAATGCCATAGGTTCAATAAAACTCAAAGTGATAGTTTACTTCCTGCCATTGAAAAAGGCGATATCATTTTCATCGGCTCAACCACCGAAAATCCCTATGCGTCGATGACGCCTGCTATCGTTTCAAGATGCAGGGTTTTTGAGCTTAAAAAACTCAAAGAAAGCGATATAGAAAAGGCTTTAAGAAAGGCAATTAAGGATAAAGAAAACGGACTTGGAAATTATGATTTAGAAGTTTTAGATGAGGCGATAGAACATATTGCAAGGGCATCGGCTGGCGATATGAGGGTGGCTTATAATGCACTTGAACTTGCGTGTCTAACAACTAATCCAAATCAAGATGGAAAGATCGTTGTAACCTTAAAAGACGCTGAAGAGTCAATTCAACAAAAGGCAATGTCCTTTGATGAGAATTTGTATTATGACATCTTATCGGCATTTTGTAAAAGTCTTCGTGGCAGTGATGCAAACGCTGCTCTATATTATATGCAAAGGCTTATTCAGGGTGGGTGCGATCCACTCTTGCTTGCAAGAAGATTGGTCGTTCACTCGGCTGAGGACGTGGGGCTTGCAGACCCTAACGCACTGGTTATTGCAACAAACGCTCTCATTGCATTTGAAAAGCTGGGGCTTCCAGAAGGGCTTATACCTCTATCTGAAGCGATAATTTACGTTTGTGAGGCAGAAAAATCAAACAGCGTTGTTGAGGCAATGTATTCTGCTAAAGATGATGCGTTAAACGTGAAAGATGACGATATTCCAGCGCACCTTAAAAACTATGAGTTTGCTTCAAATGAAGAAAAAAAACTAAAAGGTATGTATAAATATCCTCATAATTACGGTGGATATGTCGAACAACAATATTTGCCAAATAAATTAAAAGATAAAGTTTATTATATCCCTAAGTCAAACGGATATGAAAACACCATAAAGGAAATTAGAAAAAGAAAAGGAAAAATTAAATAAAATGGACTATGCATTAAAATTAAGCAAAGAATTTAACCTAAGGGCAGATCACTCTAATAACATTATCAATCTTATTGACGAAGGGAATACTATACCTTTTATTGCGAGATATCGTAAGGAAATGACAGGTTCTTGTGATGACCAAGTTTTAAGAGAGTTTGCAGATAGACTTAAATATTTAAGAAATTTAGATAAGAGAAAACAAGAGATAGCAGACGCTATTACCGAGCAAGGCAAGATGACTGATGAGATTATGGTCGCTCTTGCAGGAGCTGAAACTTTGACCGAAGCTGAGGACGTTTACCGTCCATTTAAGCAAAAGAGAAAGACAAGGGCATCAGTTGCAACTGAAAAGGGACTTTTGCCACTTGCTGAATTTATTTTAGAGCAAGATAAATCTTTAGACTTAAACGCAAAGGCAACTGAATTTATAAGCGAAGAAAAGGGCGTGGATAGTATAGAGAGTGCAATTGCAGGCGCAAGCGATATTATTGCTGAAAAGGTTTCTGATGATGCAGAACTAAGAAAGGTTTTAAGAAAGAAAATCTTTGAAGTGGGTGCAATCACTTGCAAACTTTTGGAAAATGAAAATGCCAAAACGTACGATATGTACGCTGAATATAACGAAAAAATAGAAAAGATGCCACCACATAGGATTTTGGCGATTAACCGTGGCGAAAAGGAAGAGTGCTTAAAGGTAAACGTTGTTGTTGAAACTGAAGCATTCGTTGAAATTATAACGAGTGGATACGTCAAGGGTGATAACGAGTGTTCTAATATCGTTAAAAATGCTTGTGCAGATGCTTATTCAAGGCTTATATTCCCATCACTTGAAAGGGAAGTTAGAAGCGAACTTACCGAAAAGGCAAGCGAACAAGCAATCAAAATGTTTGAAGTTAATCTTCGCCCATTGTTGCTTCAACCACCACTAAAGGGAAAGACTATTTTGGGGCTTGACCCAGCGTATAGAACGGGCTGCAAAATTGCTGTCATCGATGCAGAGGGTAACGTTTTAGACACGGCTGTGGTATTCCCAACCCCACCACAAAATAAAATCGCTGAAGCAAGTGAAACTTTAATTAAACTTATTAAAAAACACAACGTCTCAATCGTATCTATAGGTAACGGTACTGCAAGTAAAGAGTCGGAAATCTTTGTTGCAAATATGATAAAAGAAAATGGACTTGATATTCAATATGCCGTTGTAAACGAAGCAGGTGCATCAGTATATAGTGCAAGTAAGTTGGGAGCTGAAGAATTCCCAGACTTTGAACCAGCTCAAAGAAGCGCTGTGTCTATTGCAAGAAGACTTCAAGACCCACTTGCTGAACTTATTAAGATAGACGTTAAGTCAATCGGTGTAGGGCAATACCAACACGATATGCCAGAAAATAGACTTGAAGAAGTTTTGGGTGGCGTTGTTGAAAATTGCGTTAACAGCGTTGGCGTTGACTTAAACACGGCATCGCCAAGCTTACTTTCATACGTTGCAGGTTTAAATAAGGGAATAGCAAAAGAGATTGTTAAATATAGGGCAGAAAAGCCTTTTAAGAAAAGAGAAGAGTTGTTATCGGTTAAAAAGCTAGGCGAAAAGGCGTTTTTACAATGCGCAGGTTTTTTAAGAATTGTCGGTGGAAACGTATTGGATAATACGGGTGTTCACCCAGAAAGTTATGGCGCAGTTGAAAAACTTTTAGACTTTACGGGATACGCGCTTTCTGACGTTGCAGACGGTAAAATAACCGATATTAGAGAAAGAATTGAAAAAAAGAGTTGGGAAAAGACTGCAGAAACTTGTGAAATAGGCGTTCCAACCTTAAAGGATATAGTGGCAGAACTCTTAAAACCGGGCAGAGATATCCGTGACAGCTTGCCAAAACCAATTTTAAGAAGCGACCTTATGGACTTAAACGATTTGAAAGAAGGTATGGAAATAAATGGTACGGTTAGAAACGTTATTGACTTCGGTGTGTTCGTGGATATAGGCGTGCATCAAGATGGTCTCGTTCACATCTCTCAAATAAGTGATGGATATATTAAGCACCCGTCAGACGTTTTGAAAGTGGGCGATTTAGTTAAGGTTAAAGTGTTGGGTGTTGATACTGTAAAGAAGAAAATTTCTCTCACTATGAAAACTGCCGATATGCCAAATGGCATAGCCGTTACGAACCAAAAAACCGATAGGGAAAGAAAAGAAGGCAGAATTAACGCAAACAAGAAAAAAGAAGAGAAAAAGCAAATGTCAAACGAGGAAATGAAAGCTTATCTTATGAGAAAATTCGGCCGTTAGTATAAATTTGACATAAAAGCATATCGCAAAAAATATACAATATATTATATATGAAAGGAAATTGATAAAAAAAAAGGTTTTTTTCAAAATCGACAACCTTAACGAAATTATTTATTTAAATTTAATAATTTCCGTCATATTCTATTGACAAATAAATTTGCGCGTGTATAATAAATGTTAGCACTTGAATAACGAGAGTGCTAAATCTAAAAAGTAAAACGAAAAAAGGAGATATATTATGAACGTAAAACCATTGTTCGACAAAGTAGTTGTTGAAAGTTTAGAAATGGAAGAAAAGACACAAAGTGGCTTTTATTTGCCAACAGCATCACAAGAAAAACAACAAATGGCAAAGATTATTGCAGTTGGTCCTGGTGGGCTTATTGATGGCAAAGAAGTTGAAATGCAAGTTAAGGTTGGGGACAAGATCTTGTATTCAAAATACGCTGGTAGTGAATTTAAGATTGACGGAAAGGAATTGACAATTATTCGTCAAAGCGACATTTTGGCGATTGTAGAATAAGGAGATAAAAAAAATGGCTAAACAATTAAAACATGGCGAAGAAGCAAGAAAGGCTTTACAAAAAGGCGTTGATATTCTTGCCGATACAGTAAAAATTACATTGGGTCCTAAGGGCAGAAACGTCGTTTTGGATAGAAAATTCGGCGCTCCACTTATCACTAACGACGGTGTTTCAATTGCAAAAGAAATTGAACTTGAAGACGCATTTGAAAATATGGGCGCATCAATTGTTAAAGAAGTTTCAACAAAGACTAATGACGTTGCAGGCGATGGTACGACTACTGCCGTTATTCTCGCTCAAGCAATGATTAACGAAGGATTAAAGAACGTTGCTGCAGGCGCAAACCCTGTTATTCTTAAAAAGGGTATTGCTGGCGCTGTTCAAGTTGCAACTGAAGAACTTAGAAATATTTCAAAACCTGTTAAGGATAAGAACGCAATCGGTCAAGTAGCATCAATCTCTGCTGGTGACAACACGGTTGGCGAACTCATCTCTGAAGCAATGGAAAAGGTCGGTAAGGACGGCGTTATCACGATTGAAGAATCAAAGACAATGAAAACCGAACTTTCAACCGTTGAAGGTATGCAATTTGATAGGGGTTATGCATCTGCTTATATGGTTACTAACACCGATAAGATGGAAGCTGTTTTAGAATCTCCTGTAATTTTAATTACCGACAAGAAAATTTCTGCAATTCAAGAAATTTTACCAGTAATTGAACCAATTGCTCAACAAGGTATGAGACTTTTAATTATCGCAGAAGAAGTTGAAGGTGATGCTCTTGCAGCACTCGTTGTAAACAAGTTAAAGGGCGTGTTCAACTGTGTTGCTGTTAAAGCTCCAGGCTTTGGCGATAGAAGAAAGGCTATGCTCGAAGATATCGCTATTTTAACGGGTGGTAAGGTTATTTCTTCTGAACTCGGTTATGAATTTAAAGACGTAACTATGGATATGCTTGGCCGTGCAGGAACGGTTAAAGTTGATAAAGACAATACTACTATTATCAACGGCGCAGGTGATCCTGATCAAATCAATGCAAGAAAGCAAGCAATCAAAGCTCAAATCGCTGAAACGACTTCTGATTATGATAGAGAAAAATTACAAGAACGTCTTGCTAAACTTGCTGGTGGCGTTGCAGTTATCAATGTTGGCGCAGCAACCGAAGTTGAAATGAAAGAAAAGAAACTTCGAATTGAAGACGCGCTCAACGCAACTAAAGCAGCAGTTGCCGAAGGTATCGTTCCAGGTGGTGGAATTGCTCTTATCTCAACAATGAAAGCACTTGATAAATATATCGCAACACTTTCAGGTGATGAAAAGACGGGTGCATCAATAGTATTAAAGGCTGTTCAAGCACCATTAAAACAAATTGCTTTAAATGCTGGTCTTGACGGCTCTGTTATCTTAAACGAAATCTTAAAGGCTGATAAAGTGAACTTCGGTTTCGATGCTCTTACAAACCAATACGTTGATATGGTTGAAAGTGGTATTATCGATCCAACTAAAGTTACTCGTTCAGCATTAGAAAATGCAGCGTCTGTTGCAGGTGTATTCCTAACAACCGAATCAGTTGTTGCTGACGTTAAGGAAGAATCTCCAATGCCACAAATGCCAGCAGGTGGAATGGGCTTTTAAGGTCTTATAAACTTCGCAATACTGTGTTTACTGCAAAGCGTTTTGACTTCGATGAACAGACGTTCTATCTCACCCAAAACCCTTTGCGAGCCTTGTATTGCTCGTTTCTAATCCCTTAAATACTTTAAGAGCTTATAAACATCGTTATGCGTCGTTTCTGTGCAAACTCACAACCTTGATGACCAGACGGTCTATCAAGTCTGCTCATTTGCACGAGTCTAGCCTAACTCGTTTCTAACCCCTTAAATACTTTAAGATTTATGAACTGCGTTGCAGGTCGTTTCTAATACATTTTACAATAAAATTAAAGGGAAAAACTTTTACAAAAAAGTTTTTCCCTTTTTTAATGCCTAATTGTGTATATTTACAAGATGTTATTTGAAAAAAGTTCGTTTGGGGTAATGTCAAGAAGTGTGCATAAAAAAAGTATTTGGTCATAATTTAGTTCAAAAACGCCATTTTCAAATCTACTGTATTGTTGTTGTGTCATATTTAATTTTTGGGCAACTTGTTTTGTGTTAATTGTTTGTCCCTACGCGCTTGCTTCAAATTGTTGCCTATAATTTTTGCAGAGCTCATATAAAAAATATACCACATTATGATGTATAATATTTGTAATTTTTATACGGAGGCTAGTTTTATGAAAAAAATTTTATTAATTATTACATTGAGTTTCTTAACTCTATTTTGTGTAGTAGGTTTTTGTGCATATGAAATGAAAAATTAAAACATGTCAAATAATAAAAAACGCTGTTTTTAACGGTGTTTTTTATTTAGCATATTTGAACACTTTTGATTGTTTATCAATCTTTTAGCCAAGAGTTGACAATCGATTTTGATTCATTTATAATATAACAAAATAAGAATAAGGTCAATAGGTAAAATTATGGATATTCAAGCATTGTTAAAAGGAATTGATTGTGAGTGTGGAAGAAGGCATACTTGTGATATTAAATATTGTTATATAGAAGAAGATGCTTGCAAAAGGCTTACAGAACTTTGCAAAGATTACAAAAAAGTTTTAATCGTTGCCGATGAAAATACTTTCGGTGCTAGTGGGGAAAAGGTTGTAAGCGCAATAGGCAAGCCTTATGAAATAGTTATGTTTAGTGGCAAAACAGTTCTTATTCCTAACGAAGACGCTATTGAAAAGGTGGAAGAAAACTTAGGGGACGCTGACCTTATTATAGGTATTGGTTCAGGGGTTATTCAAGACCTTTGCAAATACGTTTCTTTGGATAAAAAAGTTCCATACTTTATCGTTGCAACTGCTCCATCAATGGACGGATATGCTTCTAGTGGTGCTGCAATGATTTTAGGGGGTATGAAAGTTACCGTTTCTGCAGGTGTTCCAACGGCAATCATTGCTGATACGAACGTTTTGGCAAACGCTCCACAAGAAATGATTAAGGCAGGTTATGGCGATATAGTCGGCAAATACTCATCACTTAACGATTGGAAACTCTCTAAAATTGTAAACGATGAATATTTTTGTGGGTATATTTACGACTTAACCAAAGAAATGCTTGAAAGAACGCTTGAACTTTCTAACGGGTTATTAAAGAAAGACAAACAAAGTGTTAAGGCGTTAATGGAAGCACTCGTAGGCGTGGGCGTTGCATTGAGTTATCTTGGTAATTCTCGCCCTGCATCTGGCAGTGAACACCACTTATCGCACTTTTTTGAAATAACGGGTATCGTGTTTAATGAAAAATATTTTTGCCACGGTTTAGACGTTGCTTATTCTGCAGTTATAACGGCTAAAATTAGGGAAGAAATTTTAGAAAAGCCTTTTGCAAAAACTCAATTCGTTGAGAAAAAAGAAGATTTAATTAAAAACCTTGAAAGAGTTTATGGCAAGGTTGCAAAAGGATGTTATGATTTACAAACCAAACTCAATATGTATGATGCAGATAGGATTAGCACTTATTTAGAAAAAGAACAAGAAATAAGGGAAGTCTTAAAGGAAATGCCATCGGCAAGTGAAATTGAAAAGTTGCTTAACGCTGTGCAAATAGATATGAAAGATTTCTATGCATTATATGGTGAAAAGAAGATTAACGATGCTATTCGCTATGCAAAAGACCTTAAAGATAGATACACTGTCTTGTGGCTTAACTACGATATGGGTAACTGTTAATAAAAATATAGAAAAAAAGAATTCTCACGCTTTTGTGAGAATTCTTTTTTTATTCGTGTAAATTAAATGGAAAACCATTTCTATATTTAAGTGGCGTTGCACCCACGTTATTTTTGAATAGCTTAATAAAATAATTATAATCTTCAAAACCAACCTTTTCGCTTATTTCTCTAACCGAAAGGGACGTGGAAGTTAAAAGATTTTTTGCCTCTAACACTCTTAGGTGGGAGATATACGAGCCTATAGGCATATTAAATTGCTTATTGGAAATCTCGTAAAGCCTATTTTTAGAAATTCCAAGGTCTAAGCAAATTTTTTGCAATGAAAGTTTTTCCGACAGATTACTCTTAATATAATCGTCGATTTGCGATGCCAACGTATTATAGCCAATTTCTATATAATCGGAAAGCCATAAATATCTAGCTGCAGTCTTTAATATATTGCCTGCGGCTTGTATTTTTTTTGCATCATAAGGCTTCAATTCGTTGTACAGCTCTAATAGTTCTTTGTTATCCACGCCAAGGTCTAAGCCTAAACTCTTAATTTTATTTTCTATATCTGTTTCATTTCCATCCACGGCTTGCCCAAAAATAAGATACCCCAAAATAACGTCGTTAAACTTTATAGGCACAGCCGTATCAATCAGTCCCGCATGGCAACGGTGGGTTTCCACTTTGCCCGTTTTCGCACACTTTGCAAAAATTTCTTTGTCGCTAACGTAACAGCGCTCCTTTCCCTTTTTATTGCTTTTAATTTTTTTGCAGAACCTACACATCTCTTTAGGCTGAAAACTGAGTTGATTCATCTTGTTGTCCCAAACGCTTATGGTAAGCCCTGTTAGCCTATAAAAGTCCAACAATAATTCGTCTAATTTATCAATCTTAAAGTTAATATACATCTTTTCACCTTTTATTGATTATATCATAGTTTTTAAGAATATACAATGTTATATTCGCTTTTTTCGGGAAGATTTTTCTATTTTTAAGGATAATAGTTACTATAAATTTATTTATATATGTACTATAATGATTTTGACAATAAGAAAACTAAATAAAAATAGGAGAATTATTATGAAAAAAACGACTTTTGCGCTTTATTTTGGTAATCGTGGATTTTTCCCGGGGGAACTAATAGCAGAAGCGCGTGAATCAATGTGCAAAGCACTTGATAACAATGGTTATGATTATATCATAATGGACGAAAGCCTTACAAGATACGGAGCAGTTGAAACAATTGCAGAAGGCAAATTGTTTGCTGACTTTTTAGAACAAAACAAGGGTAAGTATGACGGCGTTATTCTTTCGCTTCCAAACTTTGGTGATGAAAACGGTGCATCTGTTGCATTTAAGGATATAAACGTTCCTATTCTTGTACAAGCCTTCCCAGACGAAATGGATAAAATGGATTTTGCACACAGACGTGACGCAATGTGTGGTAAACTTGCAATGTGCAACGTCTTAAGACAAATAGGAATTAAATACACGTTGACAAACAGTTTCTGCGTGCACCCATTGACGGAAGAATTCAGCGAAGACTTAAGAATTTTTGCTGGTGTGTGTAGAGTCGTTAGGGGTATGAAGAAGTTTAACGTTGGTGCAATAGGCGCAAGAACAACAGCATTTAAGACTGTTAGATTTGATGAAATTGCTTTTCAATCTAAAGGTATTAACGTGGAAACCGTTGACCTTGCAAATGTTTTTGCAAAAATGGAAAACGTTGATGCTGACAAATTACAAGCAAAAAAGGAAAAATATGCTTCACTTTCTAATTTTGGCAAGTATCCAAGTGAAAAACTTGAAAACATTGCAAAGTTAGGTGTTGTTATTGACCAAATTATTGAAGACCTTGACCTTGATGCTGTTGCTATTCGTTGTTGGGATGAACTTCAAAAAGCATACGGCATTGCACCTTGCTTAATTTTGGGCGAATTAAACGAACGTGGCATTGCTGCTGCTTGCGAATTAGACGTGACAAACGCTGTTATGATGCGTGCAATCGGTCTTGCGGCTGATTACCCTGTAATGCTTCTTGACGTAAACAACAACTACAACAACGATAAGAATAAGATTATATTCTTCCACTGTGGTCCAGCACCTATTTCACTTATGGCAGGCAAGGGCGAAATTGAAGAACACTTGATGTTCAAAAAATCTTTTGGCGAAGGCAGTGGCGTTGGTATCAACAAGGGTAAATATTTAACGGGCGATATTACTATCGGAAGTTTCAAAACTGAAAATGGCAAACTCTGTTCATTTGCTGCAGACGGAAAATTTACAGAAGATGAACTTCCATCTTGTTTCTTCGGTTGTGGTTCTGTTTTCGAAAAGGAAAATGCAGACAAGTTGCTTGAATATATGGCAATGAACGGTTATCGCCACCACGTTGCTATTACAAAAGGACATTGGGGCAAGGCAGTTGAAATTGCTTTTAGAGATTACTTGGGATATCAAATCGATTTGTTATAATTTTTAGTTGAATTTTAAGGAGATAAAATTATGTCAATTATCACAGAAAGAAAGGCATCATTAAAAATTTTTGATAAGGCTGCCCAAAAAGGCACAAGTTTGGCAATTTTTTGTACTGCAAGTTATTGGAACACCGAAGCAATCTTGATTGCTGCACAAAGAATTGCTGATAAATATCAACTTGAGCAAGTTCCTGTCGTTATTGCAACCACTTGTAATTACGACCATATGTCACAATGTGAACGTTTCTTACATTGTAAAGACACAAAGACAGCCATACTTTCTCACTTTGCACAAATGAACGTGCTTGCAGGAAGCAAGTATTCACCATATAATAACGTTACAGTTCTTCCACACCTTGACCACGCAAACCCTATTAGAGATAGATGGGCTTTAACTTGCGCTCTTGAATATTTTTCAAGCGTTATGTTTGATGCTCAAGTTTATCCTTTTGAAGAAAATATGCGTCTTACTGCTGAATACGTTAAGAATTACGGCAAAGACGTTTTGGTTGAAGGTGCCTTAGAAGGGCTTAACGTTTCGGGTTCAGCAGTATCACGTATTGACAATTATTGCGAAAATGCTGTTAAATATGTTAAGACAACTGGTGCAGACTTTATCGTTGCTGACCTTGGTACAGAACAACAATCTTCTTCAGTTGGCAAGGCTAAATACGACAAGGAAAGAGCAAGGGAGTTGACAAGTGCGCTTGGCAAGAGTATGCTTGTTCTTCACGGCACGTCTTGTCTTGCACCAGAACAAATTCAAGGTTTGGCATCTGACGGTGTTTTAAGAGTTAATATGTGGACAAGAATTGCAAGAGAAGCCGGTCAATACGCTGCAGAAAAATTAGTTGGCAGATATGACAAGATTAAGGCTGGTGACTTTGAATCAACCGAATCAATGCAATATATGAGAGATAACGTTGAAAAGGCGGCAGACATTATGGTTGAAATGATGGAACTCTTTGGATACGGCAACCTCGCAAAATAAAAATTAACAAAAAAACAACAAAAGCCTTTGCGTAATGCAAGGGCTTTTGTTGTATAAGAAAAACGCCTTTGGAATTTCCAAAGGCGTTTATAATATATAAATTGTTTTATTAGACTATTTGCATTCGTCTGCTTTGCCAGCGCAACCTAAAACGTTTTCTAACTTATGTTTAACGATTTCTTTAATGTTTGCACGTGCAGGTTTTAAGTATTCTCTTGGGTCGAACTTGTCTGGCTTTTCGTTGAAGAATTGACGGATTGTACCTGTCATTGCTAAACGTAAGTCAGAGTCGATGTTGATTTTGCAAACTGAAAGAGTTGCAGCCTTACGGAGTTGTTCTTCTGGAACACCGATAGCGTCTGGCATCTTACCACCATTATCGTTAACCATCTTAACGTAATCTTGTGGAACTGAAGATGAGCCGTGAAGAACGATTGGGAAACCAGGGAGTTTCTTTGAAACTTCTTCCAAGATATCAAAACGAAGTGCAGGTGGAACTAAGATACCCTTTTCGTTTCTTGTGCATTGTTCTGGCTTAAATTTATAAGCGCCATGGCTTGTACCGATAGCGATAGCCAAGCTGTCAACACCCGTTTTTTCAACGAATTCGATAACTTGTTCAGGCTTTGTATAACTTTCAGCGCCGTGTTCAACCTTAACGTCGTCTTCAATACCAGCGAGAGTTCCGAGTTCGCCTTCAACAGTGATATATCTGCCACGAGCAGCAACGTCGTGAGCGTAGTCAACAACTTTCTTTGTTAAAGCGATATTTTCTTCAAAAGGAAGGTGTGAGCCGTCAATCATAACTGAGGTAAAGCCACCGTCGATAACTGCTTTACAAGTTTCGAAGTCTGGGCCGTGGTCTAAGTGCAATACGATAGGAATGTCTGGGCATTCCAAAACAGCCGCTTCAACAAGTTTAACCAAGTAAGTGTGGTTAGCGTATGCTCTTGCGCCCTTTGATACTTGAAGAATAACAGGTGCGTTTACTTCTTTACAAGCTTCGGTAATACCTTGAACGATTTCCATGTTGTTAACGTTGAAAGCGCCGATTGCATAGCCGTTCTTGTAAGCCATTTCAAACATTTTCTTTGAGTTTACTAATGCCATAATAATAGCCTCCAAATAATATATATTTTTTTGTCTTTTTGTAATTTTGAACTTGTTTATAAATAAACAAACTCTTAACCTTTAATATGATATCACTTTTTTTAAGATTTAGCAAATAATTTTCAAATTGAATTAAAAATACTTTATAAAAAACCTACAAAGTTGTATAATAATGATATAAAATAACAAAAAACGGGTGGAACATGCAAGATAGTAGAATTTTACAGTTAGCAAAAAACTTAATCAATTATTCGTGTGCATTAAAAAAAGGCGAAAAGGTTTTAATCGAAGCCAAGGGCATTGACTATATGCTTGTTACAGCGCTTGTTAACGAAGCCTATAAGGTTGGAGCAATTCCTTTCGTTGAACTTTACGATAACAGAATTACAAGGTCGCTCCTTTTAGGGCAAACCGAAGAACAAGCAAAGTTAAGGGCAAAGTACGACGGTTTTAGAATGGCTGAAATGGACGCTTATATTGGAATTCGCGGTGGGGAAAACTGCAACGAACTTTGCGACGTTCCTGCCGACAAAATGAAAGCCGAAAGTGAATTCTATTCACACCCCGTTCATCACGAAATTCGTGTTAAAAAGACCAAGTGGGTGGTTTTAAGATATCCAAATCAAGGCATGGCTGGACAAGCTAGTATGAGTACAGAAGCGTTTGAAGATTTTTATTTTAACGTGTGCAATCTTGACTATTCAAAAATGGATAGGGCAATGGACGCCTTAAAAGCGCGCTTAGATAAGGCCGATAAGGTTAGAATTATCGCAAAAGATACCGATATTTCTTTTTCTATCAAGGGCATAGGTAGTCAAAAATGTTCTGGGGCAAGGAATATCCCAGACGGCGAAATTTACACTGCGCCTATTAAGGACAGTGTTAACGGAACTATCACTTATAACACCCCATCAGTAGAAAACGGATTTAAGTTTGAAAACGTCTCACTAACCTTTAAGGACGGAAAGATAATAAAGGCAACTGCAAACGACAATGAAAAGGTAAACGCTATATTCGACACCGACGAAGGTGCAAGATACGTTGGCGAATTTGCGTTTGGCGTTAATCCTTATATAACCAATCCTATGGGCGACATTTTGTTTGATGAAAAGATAAGTGGCTCTATTCACTTTACCCCTGGGTGCTGTTATGACGAGTGTTATAACGGAAACGTTTCTGCAATCCATTGGGACTTGGTGCAAATTCAAACCAAAGAATACGGCGGTGGGGAAATCTATCTTGACGGAGAACTTATTAGAAAGGACGGGTTGTTCGTCACAGAAGACCTTTTATGCTTAAATCCAGAGAACTTAAAATAAAGATTAACGGATAGGTAATAAAAAGGTAAAAAAAGGTTAAAATTTAAAAACAAGAGTAAAACGGCGTAAATTCGTTTGACTTGCGTGGTTTTTATATATATAATATATAAGATGAAATTTGGACAAAATTTCACAAAATATTTAAAAATTGTAAAAAATTATATTATTTGGAGGACATATTATGTCAAAAGTAACAAAAGTTGCAATTAACGGTTTTGGTCGTATCGGCCGTCTCGCTTTCAGACAAATGTTCGGTGCTGAAGGTTATGAAGTTGTTGCTATCAACGACTTAACAAGCCCAGAAATGCTCGCTCATTTATTGAAATACGATACAATGCAAGGTAACTACGTTGCACAAGGTCACACTGTTGAATCTACAGAAGATTCAATCATCGTTGACGGAAAGGAAATCAAAATTTCTAAGTGCGCTAACGCTGCTGAATGCCCATGGGCTCAATACGACGTTGACGTTGTATTAGAATGTACAGGTTTCTATACGTCAAAAGCTAAAGCAGAAGCTCACATCGTTGCAGGCGCAAAGAAAGTTGTTATTTCTGCTCCAGCAGGTAACGACCTTCCAACTATCGTTTACAACGTAAACCACAAGAACTTAACTAAAGAAGACAAGATTATTTCTGCTGCATCTTGCACAACAAACTGTCTTGCTCCTATGGCTAAGGCTCTCAACGATTACGCTCCTATCCAATCAGGTATCATGACAACTGTTCACGCTTACACAGGTGACCAAATGATTCTTGACGGTCCACAAAGAAAGGGCGACAAGAGAAGAAGCCGTGCTGGTGCTATGAACATCGTTCCTAACTCAACAGGTGCTGCAAAGGCTATCGGTCTTGTTATCCCAGAACTCAACGGCAAACTAATCGGTGCTGCTCAACGTGTTCCAACTGCTACTGGTTCAACAACAATCCTTATCGCTGTTGTTAAGGGCAAGGACGTTACTAAAGAAGGCATCAACGCTGCTATGAAGGCTCAAGCAACTGAATCTTTCGGTTACAACACTGATGAAATCGTTTCTTCAGACGTTATCGGTATGAGATTTGGTTCACTCTTCGATGCTACTCAAACAATGGTATCAAAGATTGATGACGACACATATCAAGTTCAAGTTGTTTCTTGGTATGATAACGAAAACTCATACACAAGCCAAATGGTTAGAACAATCAAATACTTCAGCGAAATCTAATTTTTTAAGAGCATATAAACGGCGCATCTCGTCGTTACACTCCGCGTTGCTTGGGTTACATACAGAAGTATGCGCCCCGTCGCAATGCTCGTGTGCCTAGACCTGCTTGTTTCTCTACTCTTAAAATATAAAACAAAAAATAAAAGGCAAGTTTTTAACTTGTCTTTTTTTGTTGATAAAAAGGTTAATCTAACCCAAAATCCTTCGCGAGCCTTGTTTTGCTTGCTTCTAACCGCTTAAAATGTTTTTTAAGCGTTGCAACTAAGTACTTAAAATTTAGTGTAAAAATTTTCAATTTCCTATTGAAAAGGAGTTTTTATTGTGCTATAATAATGCAGATAATTAATAGGAGTTTTATTATGGAATTTGAAAAGATTTATGGGGACAAATGTCACGACACACTTAGAGATAACTTAAAGCAAAAATATGCATTTAATCCTAACGAAGATTTTGAAATGCAAAAAAATAGGGCAAAAGAAAAGTTAATCGAACTTTTAGGCATGGAAGATATAATTGCAAATAAGGCCGATGACGATAAGTTCAATATTGAAGAAGTTGTTCAATGCGATGGCTATACTAGAACTAGGTTTACCTTCCAAAGCGAAATTGATAGTATTGTACCTTGTTACATATTAATCCCAGACGGCGACAAGGAAAAATATCCACTTGCAATCACATTGCAAGGGCATTCCACAGGTTTTCACAATTCAATCGGTATAGCAAAGAGTAAAGACGATGAAGAATATATTACTCGTGGTGATTTTGCCGTTCAAGCCGTTAAAGAAGGTTACGTGGCGCTTGCAATCGAACAACGTTGCATGGGTGAGAGAATAACTTCACGCCATACTTGGTCACACACTTGCGAATTCCCAACACTCAACGCTATAATGATGGGTAGAACAAGTATCGGTGAACGTATATTTGATATTTCTTGCGCTATTGATGAAATGAAGCGTTTTGACAAGGTAGATACGTCAAAAATTCTTATTACAGGAAACTCTGGTGGTGGAACGGTTACTTATTATGCGGCTTGTTTAGAAGACAGAATATCGTATGCAATCCCTAGTTGTGCGTTCTGTTCTTTCAAAGCGTCAATAATGGAAATGTATCATTGTTCTTGTAACTATATACCAAGTCTTTATAAATATTTTGAAATGCACGACGTTGCAATGGTTTTAGCGCCAAAAAAAGTTACCTTTATTGCAGGTAGTGAAGACCCTATTTTCCCAATTCACGGAGTAAGAGAATCTTATAGCGTGGTTGAAAAAATTTACCAAAGCGCAGGCAAGCCAAATAATTGCAACTTAGTTGTAACGCCGAAAGGACATTGGTGGTGCAAAGATATCGTATGGGAAGAAATTAGAAAAGGTGTTCAAGATCTTGGTTGGTAAAAGGTCAATTAATATTATTTAAAAACAAAAAAGCAAGTTAAAAAACTTGCTTTTTATTTTTTTTCAAAATTTAAAAACCTATTTGCACAGCGAAGAATATGGTGGCAAAAGACAAGAGTAAAATCATTAATTGCATTTTCCAAGTCCATTTAACCCATTTTCCATAAGACACGTTTGACATTGATAGGGCAATGAGCAATACTGGATTTGTTGGAAGAATAACGTCTGAAAATCCATCTGCCATGCAATACACAAGTATCAATAGGGTTGGTGAAATACCAACAACCGAACAAATTGGAAGAAGAATTGGCATTATTAAGAATATCTTTGCAGATGCTGAACCGATGAATATTTGCAAAAATAAGATAAATGCATATATAATTAGGGCGCAAATAAACACAGGTTTTCCGTGCAAGAAATTAATTGCAAAATTCATAATGGTGTCTAAAATTCCACTTTCTTGCATTATTAAATTGACTGATGATGCGAGTGCAATAAGCAGTACGGCAGGAAGCATTGATAGCGCACCCTTTCCAATATATTTCAACACGTTACTCTTTTTATCAACGATAATTAGTCCACTTATAATTCCACCGATTAAGAACGTGCCTGCCAAAATTGGCACGGCAAAGCCTGAAATTTCTCTAATTAGAGCTGATAAAATCAACACCAAAAACTCAACTGCAAAAAAAGTTATATACACTTTAAATATCTTTTTGTCTTTAGCAGAGTCTTGTGAAATATGCAAATCTAAAGAGGCGCGTTTATCTTTGTCAACGTCAAAAGACAAAGAAAGTTGTGGTTTTTTTGCAATTTTATTTGTATATCTAATTAAGAAAATGCAAACGAGGAAATAGGTTAAAACAAAGAAAACAATTCTTAGCCACAACCCCGATAAAGTGCTTATTTTAGCAAGGTTTGAAGCAATCCCAACAGAGAAAGGATTTGTAATGGCTGCAGAAAACCCAAAACATGCAGCGAGTAGGCAAACTCCCAAACCTGTCATTGTGTCAAAACCCAATGAAAGCATAAAAACAACGATAAATGGAAGAAGTGTAACCAATTCTTCAAATAGCCCGAACAAGCTTCCAAAAAGCATAAAGAACAAAATGCAAGCGCAAATAACGACTTTTCTTTTGTTGCCAAACTTTTTTACCATTGTGTTCATTATAACTTTTAAGCCGTTAGTTTTGTCGAGCAAGTTAAAAACTCCACTCATTACAAGAAGAAAAAGACTTATCATAATAATGGTTATTCCACCATCATTAACGAACACTCTAAAAGGGGCTGTGATAACACGCCAAAATTCTATTCCAGAAACGTCGCCTTTAACGAAAGTTTGGGCGATTATTTGCCCATTTCCGTCGCGAGAAAAACTGCCTTGAGGAATAATTAGTGTTAATATCCCACTCATTGCAATGATGCAGGTTAAGACGATAATTACCGAGATAAACGATTTAACATTAATTGAGGAGAAAGATTTTTCTTCGGTCTTATTAATTTGTTTTTTCATACGCATAAATAATTCAATAAACTTATTCTTTTAAAAGTCCACTTGCTACGTACCACGTAACGCAAGATTTCTTGTTTTCAGGGACAAAATAATATAATTCTTGACCCTCGTAAATTTCAAAATCTTCTCCAGCGCCAAACAATAATCTATAAATGTTATCGATAGGGAAGAATTTGTCTATTTCCTTTCCGTCTTGTGTGCCAACATATCGAAGGCCTGTTTTTGAAAGAGTACAAACGCCATTGCCAGCAAAACGGGTGAAAAATTTTCCTTTAATTGAAAGGTGTCTTAACTCCACCTTGCTTTGTAAACAGAAGTCGGCGTCGGCATCAATTTCTGCTCTCAATTGTTTGGTTTGCCAATTATACCACTCTAAAATATTGCTAAAAGTGGTGCCTTGCAATTGATATCTATTGTCCATTGTGACTGTTAAACCACAATTTTCGCATATTATTTTATTTTTCTTTGTAGATAGTAAATATTTGGCATTGCAATGTGGACAAATAGATAAAATATTTTCCACCCCTTCAGCAATCTTATTATTTTTATATTTAACTTCTGGATGTTCGCTAAGCCATTGCCAATCGTTATAATCTAGCGCTGTTACAACCTTTTCTTTAATTTGATTTATGGTTAAATCTTTAAGTTCACCTGCCTTAAATAGTTGGTTTAGTTCAGCTTCAACCACAGCACCTTTTCTTAGCCCGTTACCCCATTTTGGGCTAGCAAGATAACTACCTCTTATATTTATCGTGTAAACAGTAACGTTCATTTTTTGTAAAAATGAAAAGGTAGATTCTTGAATATCTTCAAAAATGCCAGCAGTTGAAAGCCTTGCTTCAGGCATCATTGCAAGTGTTTCACCATTTTTTATAACTTTTAGGCAGTTTTTGGCACTAGAAACGTCATTTGTAAACATGCTTTTAGGGAATGCGCCCGTTCCACTCATTATTTTACCGAGCAATTTGTTGTGAAAATACAATCTTGCTGAAACAAAATGTGGTTTTTCCTTAAAAAGAAGATGCCCAGAAAAAGCAAAATCATAAAAAGAACCGTGGTTGCATAATACTATGCTCGGTTTATCTAACTTTCCCACGTTATTTTTTAATTTAAGCTTAACTCTTGATTTAATATTGGATAAAAAAGCTTTGCCAATAACGTTATAAATGAAAGGATTATATTTGCCAGCGCGATTTTGTTCCTTTTCTTTTGCTTTGTGAATGTAAGCATTTACCTTGTTAAAAATTTGGGTTTTATATCTAAACATTAATATTAATAAAATAATAATAACGATAAATACGCCCAAAGAAAGAATCCAGCTAGATGCCATTGCAACGTGGCCTAATCCAACGTCTAAAAACAAAGAGGGAATAGAACCAATTCCAGTTATTAAAATATATTTTGGATATTTCATTCCCATTGAGGCAGCAAAAAAACATATTATGCCATAAGGAATAGCTGGCAAGCAATAGAGTAGAATTATTATTAATGCAATCTTGCTAGAAGCCCTTGCAGTATCAAAATCAAAGTCCACGTTAGTTGCAAAATAATCTTTTAGCTTTGCTCCAAACAACTTGTTTAATAAGAAGATTATGGTGTTTCCGAGCAGAATTCCCGCAAAGCAGACGAGAATGCCGTTCCATATCCCAAAACTCATACCTGCAACGACGTGTAATGGTTCTGCTGGAATAAACGTGAACAAAACCTGAAGCATTGCCAATATCCCAACGACTATATACGCTCTTATTCCCAGTTTACTAATCGAATTTTGAATTTCTTCTGGAGAGATGTCTGGCTTAAAAAATTCTTGAATAACATGGTAATTTTCGCCACTAAACAAAAATACTATCAGTGAAAATAGCACTAAGATAAAAAACAAAAAACCAAACACTTTCCATTTGTTTATTCTTTTCTTTTTCATATTAATAATCATTATATCATAAAACTTTATAAATTGCACCTATATTGAATAAAAAATAAAAAGGCAGGTCTTAGACCTGCTTTTTTCCATTTCATTGGTTGTTCACGCCACATAAACAGTTGTTGTTTTGTGTGGTTGTAAGGAGTGCAAGCAACAATAAAGCCTGAGTAGAGCAAATGGTATTGTTGTTTGTCAGTAAAAATAACAGCGCAATTAAAAACAAATTATTTGAGTTCATTTTATCCCTCCTTATAAGATTTCGCCATTTTTCTATTATATGCGAGATTAAATTTAAAAATGTATTATCATAAACCCGTTAAAATATATGTACATTCATTAATTATATAAAGGGGGACAAAAAATGGAAATTTTACTCGATAAAAGACTTCAAGGAATGGTAAACGATTACGTGCCACAAGGTGAGATTTTAGACGATTTGGTGTGCTTTTTCTCAATGTTTGCAGATTATACAAGATTAAAAATGATATCGGCATTAGGAATAAGTGAGATGTGTGTTAGCGACCTATCGAGTTTATTGTGCTTAAACCAAACCACAGTGTCACATCAACTTCGATTATTAAAAAATTTGAATGCTGTAAAAACCAGACGGCAAGGGAAAGTCGTGTTCTATTCGCTTAGAAACGAAACTATAAACGACGTTCTTTTAAAAGGTGTGGAATTTTTAGGCTATTAACCCTTGTAAAATATTAAAAAATCGGTTATAATAATAAGGTGGATATACTAAAGGAAAAACTCAAACACTTGCCAGAAAATCCCGGCGTTTACGTCATGCTGGATCAAGCAGGTCATATAATCTATGCCGGCAAGGCAAAAAACCTTAAAAATTGGGTTCGCCAATACTT
>JAZUSI010000063.1:0-1525 GCA_045606665.1 Christensenellaceae bacterium | reverse complement strand
TCAAGGTATTCATACTCGCCATTAACTTTCAACCCAAATTCATACGTTAAAATCGTTCCTATAGGTATTTCCACATTACTATCAATATCAAGCTGTTTCATTACTGATTTTAGTATTGCACCTTGATATGATGGAGTGACGGCGTTAAGTTCATTTTTACCTAACACCGTACTTTCTGTTATGATTTTACTATCAATTTCTTTACCCATTAATTTTATTTGTTGTTTAAATCCGTCACTATGTACTTTCACTTAATCACGCTCTTTTCTCTGTACTTATAAATGAGCAACTAAAACCTTCGTTTTGATTTAAGTTTTTATTTGTAAGTTCCCAGTCGCCTGTGTAAGTTGTCATTGTTATATTTGCGTTTTTATTAACATCATAGTAAGTAACTGTTTGATATGCACTATCTAATATCGGAGCAATTGTATTTATTTCTTCTTTTGTAAGTGGTCTAAATTGTAATATAAGTTTTGGAAATGTACCAATTAAAGTTCCTGTCATTTTACCAGCCAAGTTTCTTCCGCTATCACTAGCCCACAATTTAGGATAACTAAACTTTGCTTCAACTATATATTGTCCCATAGACACACCATTAATTATTACACTATTTTTATTTATAAACATATTATATCACTCCTAGCTATTTGTTGCAAAATCACTATCTGCACTTATTTTCTTTATTTCTCTTGCAATTTGTCTATTGCCTACATATACTGGCACAGTTGCATTGATATTAACGTATTTACCTATTGCTTCGCCAAGTTGTGCCATCATTTGAGAATTTGTAAGAGGTATAACACCCTCAGCCCCACGTTCTCCTATATTAGCACCACCATAATTAATTCCTCTACCCGGCATATTTACTACACCACCTACTGCAAGTCTAGGTAAACTAAATGTAGGCAATTTGCTTATATTAATACCCGGCACTTTGTTTATTGTATTAATTAAACTATTAACTGCTCTAATTGGTGAGTTTAATATACTTTCTATTGATTTTAAAACACCGTTAATAACTAACTTAAAAGCACTTCCAATTGCATTTCCAACTTTAGTTCCTATTGTTTTAAATAAATTAACAATTCTTGATATTAAATTTGAAAAGAATGAAACCATTGAATTAAATTTATCTTTAACCCATTGTATAGCATTCCCAAACCAATCTTTTATCGCTTGAACTAAATTTAATGTAAATTCTTTGATAGAGTTCCAGTTTTTGTATATTGCTAATCCTAAAGCAACAACTGCTCCAATTATTAATGTAACTAACGCTGGAATACCACCAAATATTAGTAAGACGCCCCCAGCAATAACTCCTATGCCAGCCAACATTGTTCCAAAGTTTTCCCAAGTAGGGTCTTTAAGGTAATTAATAACGCCTTTTACAACTATTGCTAACCCCCCTATTATAGCAATTAAGCCACCAATTACACTTGCGTTAGCACTTATAAGTGTAAATATTGGTTGTATAAGCCCCCATATTGTACTTAATATAGTTCCTATATTTTTTAGCCCACCAAAT
>JAZUSI010000062.1:0-8158 GCA_045606665.1 Christensenellaceae bacterium | reverse complement strand
ATAATCTTATTTATTTTATCATAAAATAAATATTTTATCAAGTTTTTGTAAGCATTTTAAAAGTTTCTTCATCAATTATTTTAATGCCTAGTTTTTTTGCTTTATCCAGCTTACTTCCAGCATTTTCCCCAGCTAAAACAAGCGTGGTTGATTTTGACACCGAGGACAAAACTTCTCCACCAAGACTTTCTATAATTTTTGAAGCCTCATCACGTTTAAAATCATTAAGCGTCCCCGTTAAAACGACTTTTTCATTTAAGAAAACACCATTGGAATTCTCTTTCTGGTATTCAACAACAATGCCCAAATCAAGCAATTTGTTAATTTCAACAATATTATCGCAATCAGAAAAATAATTTACTATACATTCTGCAACTATTTCACCAATATCGGTAATTGAAGTTAGTTGTTCTTTAGTAGCAACCATCAAGTCGTTTAAATTTTCAAAATTTTTAGCCAAATCTTTTGCAGTTTTCTTACCAACGTTATCAATTCCAAGTGAATAAATAAACTTATCAAATTCAATATTTTTTGAATTTTCTATAGTTCTTAAAAGGTTGTCTACTTTTGCATCTTTAAAACCTTCAAGTTTTAACAATTTTTCTCGATCTAAGGTGAATAAATCTGAAAAGTTTTTAATCGAAAATTCATCAAACAAAAGCCCTGCAGTCATTTCACTAAAACCATCAATATCAAATCCGTTTTTAGATGCAAAGTTAACTATGTTCGCTATAACCCTCGGACGACACTCTTTATTTGGACAAAACAGATTTGCACCGACTTCGATAATTTCGCTACCACAATATTCGCAAAAAGTTGGCTTCACAACTTCTTTGCAATGTTCAAAAACTTCAGTTGTCCCAAGTATTTCAGGAATAACTTCGTTGCTTCTTCTAACCAATACCCTCGCACCAATTAGAACACCTTTTCTTTGAATATCACCATAGTTATTTAACGTTGCTTTTCTAACAGTTGCACCAGCAAGTTCTGTTGGTTCTAAAAGTCCTAACGGTGTCAACTTCCCGGTTCTTCCAACCTGCCAGACAACGTCATGAATTATTGTAGTTGTTTCTTCAGCCTCAAACTTAAACGCGATTGCCCAACGAGGAAATTTATCGGTATTTCCAAGTTCTTTCCTCCTCTTTATATCGTTTAGTTTAACAACTGCGCCATCAGTTAAAATGTCTAGATTTTTCCTACTAGTTTCGACTTCTTTTATAGCAGACATAACGCTGTCAATATTGGGACATACTCGTAAAAACGGATGCACTTTAAAACCATTTTGTTTTAAGAATTCAACACTTTCAGCTTGTGTAGTAAACTCTTTCCCCTCTATATAATTTACGTTATAAAACATAATCTCCGGGCGTCTTTTTTCGGTTACTTTTGGATCTAAGTTTCTTATTGCACCAGCAACAGCATTCCTTGCATTTTTCAAAATTTCAGTTGCAGTTTTATTATATTCATCTAATACAGAAAGCCTTATAATTGCTTCTCCTTGAACCTCTAATTTGCCTTTAAAATCAATGGATAATGGAAAACTTTTTATGGTTAAAACTTGAGCAGTAACATCTTCTCCCTCAACGCCATTACCACGGGTTGATGCACATACAAATTTTCCTTCATCATAAGTGATACAAATTGTTAATCCGTCAAATTTATATTCAACAGTATATTCACAGTCTTGATTATCTTTATTTATTCTTTTATTAAATGCAATAAGCTGTTCATATTCAGTTGCCTTATCTAAGCTGTATAATCTTTCAATATGCTTGTGTTTTTTAAATGAAGATATTGGTTGTCCTCCAACCCTTCTTGTTGGTGAATCAAAAAGCACTTTTCCTGTGCTTTTTTCAAGCGCAACGAGTTCATCGTAAAGTCTATCGTATTCCTTATCCGAAACGGTGGGATTGTCTAAAACGTAATACTCGTAAGCATACTTATTAAGTTGTTTAATAAGTTCTTTCATTCTTTCCATTAAACTATCTCCATAGGCGCAAACTTTGCCGATAATGCTTTTATACCAACACCTTTAAAAGCAACGTCTACAATTATATTTTCGCCTTCTCCTTTAACACTTATAACTACACCTTCACCAAACTTTGCATGTTTAACTTTTGTTCCACTTTTATATTGGTTTTGTTTATAGTTTGCATTTACTTTTGGTTTTGATGCATTAAGCATTGATTTTGCGTAACTTGATGAATACCCTACAGAACTACTTGGATCGCCAAAATCATCATCATTTGATGAAAATGACCTATTAAAACTATATGTCAGAGTTTTCTTTTCTTCCTGCCTTGTTGGAAACAAAATTGTTTGGGCTTCTTTTAAAAACTGAGATTGTATCATATGTTCTCTTTTTCCATATAAATATCTACTCATTGCCCTTGTTAAATACAATCTTTCTCTTGCCCTAGTTACAGCAACGTACATTAGCCTTCTTTCTTCTTCTAATTCTGCCTCATCATTTTTACTTCTTGCAATAGGAAGAATATCTTGATCAAGCCCTGCGACGAAAACGCAAGTATATTCAAGACCTTTTGAAGCGTGTATGGTTGCTATTGTAACTGCGTCATCACTGTTAATATCATCAATATCTGAACTTAACGTAACGGAATTTAAATAATCAGCTAGCGTTGAACCATAATTATCTTTAGCAAATTGCTCTGCAGAGTTTTTAAGCTCGCTTATATTATATAATTTTGAAGTATTTTCTTCACTTTTTTCAGCAAATTGTTCCAAAAAAGCTGTTGATTCAAGAATATTATCGATTAAATCTACTACTTTGTTGTTTTCTGAAAACGCCTTAAAACCATCTAACAGCATACCAAAATTACGTAATTTTGTTTTAGCCGAATTGCCAATCGAAGTGTTTTCTAATTTAAATAATCCTTCATACATAGACATTGAGTTTGCATAGCAATATTCCCTTAATTCCCTTAAAGTTTTATCTCCTATACCACGTTTTGGAGTAGAAATGCACCGTATAAAGCTTTCATCATCGTAAGGATTATTTATAACTTTTAAGTAAGCTAAAACATCTTTAATTTCCTTTCTTTCAAAGAATTTAAATCCTCCGTAAACCTTGCAAGGTATTCCATATTTCATAAATTCTTGTTCATATGCACGCGAAAGCGCATTGATACGCATAAACACGGCAAAATCGCGATATTTAAGCGCAGAATTTCTTGACATTAGGCTTTTTATTTGTAATGCAGTATATGTTGCCTCATTGTTTTCATCTGTACCTACAAACGTTTCAATTCGTACACCTTCAGAATTATCCGTCCACAATTCTTTTTCGCGTCTTTCCGTATTGTTTTTGATAATACAATTAGCAAGCTCTAAAATCTTTTTTGTAGAACGATAATTTCTTTGCAACTTATATACTTTTGCACCACGATAAATATCATCAAAAGACAAGATATTTTCTATCTTAGCTCCACGCCAACTATAAATACTTTGATCATCATCACCAACTACAAATATATTCCCATGCTTACAACTCAATGCTTGCGCCAAAGCAAATTGAACTTTATTTGTATCTTGGAATTCATCGATATGAACATATTCAAATTTGTTTGAATAATAATTTGCAACTTCAGGATAAGTAGAAAACAGCTTATAAGTTTTAAACAACAAATCGTCAAAGTCAAGCGCATTCGATCTTTCAAGCAATTTGTCGTATTTTTCGTATATTTCTGCGAACTCATTCACAAATCTTGTGCCTGCATATGCTTTTTTATATTCTAACGGTGTTAAACACTCATTTTTGGCATTAGATATGACGTTTTTAGCAGGTTTTAATAATGTATCAACGTCATAATCTAACTCCTCAAAAGCACGTTTTAATACTTTGTCTTTATCCGATTCATCATAAATTGTAAAATTCTTATCGAAACCAAGTTTATCTATATCTCTACGCAAAATACGCACGCACATACTGTGAATAGTAGAAACCCACATCTCATCAATATCCCCCACGATTTTGCTTAATCTATCTTTCATTTCTCCAGCAGCTTTATTTGTAAAAGTTATTGCCATAATATTTGATGGCGAAACTTTTTTTTCTAAAACAAGATAAGCTATTCTCGTTGTTAAAACACGAGTTTTACCACTACCTGCCCCCGCGATAACTAAAACTGCACCATCTGTATCAAGCACGGGTTTTATTTGTTCTTCATTTAGCTTTGCTAATAAATCTTTAATGTCTTGCATTTTTTCACCTTTCATATTATTATAACACATACTTAAATTCTTTTCAAGTGAGTAAGACAATTTCAAGTATCATAATGTTGCATTTTTAACTTCTTTATGTTAATATATTTTTAGGTGACGTATGAAAAAAAACTATTTATATAATAAAACTGTCATTATAACAGGTGCAAGTGGAGGACTTGGATTTGCCATTGCAAAAATTCTTATAGAAAAATATAATTGCAATATAATTGGCATAGCAAGAAACCAACAAAAAATGCTAAAATCACTTGAAAGTCTTGGCAATAAAAAAAATAATTTTTCTTATTATTTATTTGACGTTTCAAAAAAAGAAAATTGGCAAGATTTTTATGGGGAATTGAAAAACAAAAATATAAAAATTGACGTTTTAATCAACAACGCTGGTTTTATGTTACCATTTGAAAGATTTGACCTGTATTCAAACAAAGAAATTGAAGAAATTATACAAACTAATTTTATGGCAAATATATATAGCATAAGAACACTCTTGCCTTTAATTAAACAATCTTCTTCTCCTGCTATTGTAAACATATGTAGTGCTGCTGGATTATGCGCAGTTGTGGGACAAAGCATGTATTCGGCAACAAAACACGCTATGCACGGACTTACAGAATGTTTAATACAAGAATACAAAGGGCAAATTTACTTTGGTGGAGTTTACCCTGGTTTTATTAAAACTGATATTTTAAACAGACAAAATATTGATGAAAAATCAAAAAAATTAATTGATAAATTTATGATGCCACTCGATAAGGCCAGCAAAAAAATAGTTAAAGCTATCTCAAAGAAAAAACGAAAATACGTGATGGGCTTTGATGGTAAATTTATGGGATGTTTTGGTCGTATTTTCCCAAAAATAACAATTTCAACAATAACCAAAGTTTTAAAGGCATCAAAACTTGATATTTTCAATAATACTTTTTATTACAACAAATAGCATTTCATACAAAAAAGTCCTAGATTTTATCCAATCTAGGACTTTTTATTTCGATAACATTTTAATCTTTTAATCCATCTAAAAGCTTTGTTTCGTATATTCCCAAACCTTTAATTTGTTCTCTTTTTGCTTCTTTATAGGCTTTTTTGAAAAACATATCAAGGTCTTCCGTTTCCTTAGCAACGTTTTTTAAGTATGCAATTTTTACTCTTACATTAGTTGCCGTATTTATATTGTTTAGATAATCTTCCACTTCATACAAAAAGTCGTCTGCTAGGTCTTCGTTATAATCAAAAGTACAAGCATTGTATAACGCGTCAGTTTTAATTAAATTAATATAATTTTTAGGCAAATAATCTTCTAACGACAATAATCTCGCAGTAACTTTTTTCGCATTTTCATAATCTTCGTTATCAATATAATACGAATATCTAGCATTCAAAAGCATAGCAAAATTTATATCGTCTTCAGGAAGTTGTGGAAGGTCAAAATATAAACTATTATCTATTTGCTTTGGTGTTTTACCCTCATATAATTGTGCCTGAATTTTTAACAAGTTAAGCATTACCTTTGAACTGTCCGTTTGTTTTTTGATACTTAAAATAACTGCTCCATCGTTTAACATTCCTCCACTACAAGTTGGAATGCACGTTCCAAGAAAATAATATAACCCTACTGGTAAGAACATTGCCCAAATAGAATATATCCAAATAGGTAAAAAGCTCATAAAGAGTGGTGGAATTCCAAATAAAGTTATGATAAACGAAGCCAGTATACCACCCCTAGTCAACTTCAAGAATTTTTTATCAATATTATCTGCATTAGTTGGAATCATTTCTGTATATCCAGCTTCTTCGCCCATAAGAACAAACTCAAATTTGGTTTTATTTTTTACTTTTTTCCACTTAAAAAACCAAATAGTCATAGACGAAAAGGCAAAACCATTCTTTTTACCTGCTAAATAATGCCCTAATTCGTGGACGGCAGCATTAAAAAATCCAGCAAGAATTGCACCGACTAAAAAGCGAAAAATTGCTTCAAACGTTTGCCCACCATAAAGATTATTACAAACTGCAAGTATAAGGAAAAATCCCAAAGCCGTAGCAAGCATTGTTAAAATGTAACTAAATAAATTTCTTCTATTCATTTTTACTCCGTTTTATCTCTAAATACCCCTCAAGATTATCGCTTTCGCTTATTATAATTTCTTTAGCTTTAGATAATTTTAATATTTCACAAACTATTGCAACACCACCGGCAATAACTTCTGCTCTCTCTTTCTGAAGTCCAATTAAATTCCTTTTTTCTTCAATTGTCATATCCAGAAGATTATCTCTTAAACGCAAGATTTTTTCAAAGGTAATCATATGTCCATGAACTAAGTTTGCATCATATGTTGCTAATTGCAAATCCATTGATGCTATGCTTGTTGCAGTGCCACCTATCCCATAAAAAGTTGTTAAAGGAATTTCTCCATATTCTTTAACTGCATTTTGAACGTACTCTAAAATTTTATACTTATCTTGACCACATAGGTTAAGCAACTTAACTGCACCAATATTTAAGCTTTTTGAAAAAATAATATTTCCATCCTTAACTATCAAGACTTCTGAACTTGCACCACCTACGTCAATTATTCCCCCATCATTACCGTTAAGAGCACCGATTGCGCCAAGCCTTGCTTCAAGTTCACCTTCAATCACATCAACAGTAATTCCCGTTAATTCTTTGACGTGAGATAAAAAAACTTGCTTATTTCTAGCCTGTCTTACTGCTGCAGTTGCAAAGATGTAAATTTTATCAGCATTTTGTTTTTTTGCCATATCAACAAAAAAAGAAACGGCACATGCAGTCCTTTCCATTGAGTCAATCTGCAAATTGTTATCCGCTTCCATATTTTCAGCAAGACGAGTTGTTTTTACATATTTTTTTAGAGTTTGTCCGTCTATACTAATCATAAGTCTAACAGAGTTAGACCCTATATCTATCACAGCATATTTCATATTAATCTAATTTATATTGATATCCGAGTTTCCTAGCCTCTCTTTCAATCCATTCTCTCATCTGGCGAATTTCAATAGTTTCCTCACCACTTGAAATCAAAACCTCGTATTGCTTAATTTGTTCTTTTAAATGCGCGATACGGTTTCTTTCCGTTTGAATTGATATCATCTGATAGACCATTATTGACAGCAATATTACTAGCAACAATACTGCGCCGACCGTGGTTGCCACTATCATTTTTTTTGCTTTTGATTCGGTCATAACCTTTACCTTTTATCTTTTTAATCTTTCGCTTACATATATTATAAAACTTTTTTACTAATTTTGCAAGTATTATGTAAAAACTTTTGTAGTAGAGATAAATTCCCGTTAACACTCCTACAATCATATAAACTCTAACGTTTGGAAAAAACAATCTATGAGAGTAAGTTGAAAATATTATTCCAATTATTGACATAGCCAGTATGCTAAATACAAATTTTAAAGCTTTGTTTTTAGTCAAACTTGCAAAAAAATTAACAATACTTAAAATTATTCCAGAACAACCCCCAAATGCAATACACGCAATAAATACATAAAATTGATTTTTTGTAACAAACATTACTTAAAAATCCTTTTCATTATCGGTTGCTTTTGGCGAGAATATTTAATTTCAAATATTTCACCTTGTGCACAAAGATTGCCATTGGCTTTATTAAAAGCAATGATTTTTATATTTTCGCCAAAAACTTGCATTTTACTGCCGTTTACCGTAAGTTTAAGCATTTGTTCGTTGAAACCATCGACAGTTTCAACAGCAGAAAGAGATAGAGTTTTTCTTGAATCTAAAACTAATTTTTCTTGAGAATTTACATTTTCTTGTTGCATAAATATTCTCCTTTTTTATTATATCTATGCTAGAAAAATTAATTTTAAACATTAAACTACTGCTTTTAAGTATTATATCTATCTAAATTATTCCCTACTTTTCTATAT
>JAZUSI010000061.1:0-9365 GCA_045606665.1 Christensenellaceae bacterium | reverse complement strand
TAAGAAATTTTTTGTAAAAGAAGGTAAAATTATTGAAAAGCCATTAACCATTATTAATGAAAATAGGGAAATTGGTATATCAAGAAGAGATGCACTATATAATAAAAAAATAGAAAGACAAACAACATGTCTTTCTAAATATTTTTCTAAAATAAAAGGTTTGAACACTATAGAGCGGAAAATATATTCTAAAATTGTTTAGTATATACTATTGGCTATGGTGAGAGAAATTTGTCTACTTGCATCCTTTATTGGGTTAACGTTAAAATTTCTTGTTATATTAAATCTATTTGCATAAGTAGCATTTATTGCAAGTGTTAACGATTTTGGAGTTAATACTTGTTGTGGTAAAACGTTTACAAGACCTAATTTTTGAAAATACTCGGCATTTAATATTTGATCACCCCGTGATGCCCCTTTGGGTAAAGGAATAAGTATGCATGGAATTTTTAACGACAAAAGTTCAAATAATGTATTTGAACCTGCACGTGATATGCAAACTGATGAAACGGCAAACGCATTCTCAATATTGTCCATATATTCTACTTGATAATAGCCTTTATAATTATGTTCAGGAGAAAGATTGTTTTTTCCACAAATATGAATGATATCGTATTTAGGTAATAAATCGGGGAGAGATTGCCTAACAATATTGTTAATTGTGGTGGCACCTTGACTTCCTCCAGTTACCAATAAAATAGGTTTATTGCCATTAAAACCAAAAGTTTTAATGGCATCTTTTTTAGAAGTGTTAAACAATATATTTCTTATTGGCGAACCTACGTATTCACCATTTTTTAATATTTTAGCAGTGTCTGGAAAAGATGTTAATACTTTCTTGCAATATTTAGCAGTTAATTTATTTGCAAGACCTAAAGAAAAATCGCTTTCATGAGCAATAATTGGTATGTTTCTTTTTTTTGCCGCTATAACTGTTGGTATAGCAACGTACCCACCTTTTGAAAAAATAATATCAGGATTTATTTCATCAATAATTTTTCCCGCTTTTACATACCCAGAAATTATTTTAAATGGAATTTTTAAATTTTTTAAAGTAAAACTTCTGTTAAATTTGGCACAGGGGACTGAATAATAAGGAATATTTGCTTTAGATATAATTTCTTTTTCTATTCCGTTTTCACTGCCTATATAATAAATTTTATCGAAGTTATTTTTTAAGTAGGGTAAGATTGCTAAATGTGGGGTTACGTGTCCGGCAGTTCCACCGCCGGTTAAAATTATTGTTGCCATACAATATATATATGCGCAAAAAAACAAAAAGGTATTCTAAAATAAAAAACAGCCCATTACTTTTGTAATGAGTTGTTTTTATAAAGATTAATTATTTATCTTTTTCTTGATCTTCTTGATTAGTAGTTTGATTTTCTTGTTCGCCGAAATCTTGAACATCACCATATACATAATCATCTAATGTTTGTTCTTTGTTTTCATCAACAACTTCTTGAATTTCTTCGCTTGTTTGATCTTCAAGATTGTTATCTTCTATTTCTACATCAGCAGTTGTTTCAGATTGTTCTTCATCAAGAACTTCTTTTTGTTCTTTAGTTTTTTGTTTCTTTTCCGTTTTTGGTTTAGAAACTCTGCTCTTAATAGTATAGTGTGATTTAGCATCACTTGCATTAGCTTTATTTCTGCGTCTATAATTTTTAACAAACAATGCTATAATTGCAAGAACTAAAACAACACCTAATAAAATTGAAGAGAATGACAACCAGAATGTAGCAGGATCAGTTTTAATTAACGAGTCATTTTCAATTGTTGAGTCAGGCTCTTCGCTATCGTATGGGTTATATGGGGTAGGGTCGATAGTGTTATAGATAGCATAAATCATATTATCGGTTTGAGCCCAAATATATTTTGCTGGATATTTAACGTTGTCGCCTTTCTTATCTTTATCATTGTTATATTCAATTTCAATGTCAGATAATTCTCTTTGATAAGGTAATAAAACAACAGATTCTTTTACGCCATTCTCATCAATTAATTTGGTATAATTGTCTGATAGAGGAGTGCCTAGTGTTGTAAATGCATTTTCCCAACTTGTAGGTTCTTCAAATCCGTTAGTAGTTACAACGTTAACGTCGTTTATAAATACGATGCCCATTTTGTCTGCATTTGTTGTATCTGAACGATCACCATTCCAGAATTCAAGACGGAATTCTTTTGCTGTATTACCAGATGCTATATAGAATTCAAGGTTAACCCATTCATTTTTGTCTGAAACTTTAAAGAATAATTGTTTTTCTTCAATATGCTTGTTAGTTTTTTCACTATTATAACCATCATTTGTATTGATATCAAATGCATCAAACGTTAAAACGTTCTTTTGGGTTGTGGTCGTATCAACTAAATAAATATATGCTTCTGCGCCACCATATACTTTAACTTTAAGAGAAACTTTTGCTTTAGCATTTGCTTCAATTTTATAGTTTTCACCAATGAAGCCATAACTTTTTTGGTTATACGCTTTAATCATTAAAGGTTGGATAGTATCTTCTTCATTTTCTAAAGCTTTCTTAACATTTGAATCGTATTTATCAATATATTTAGTGTTGATCACACCTGAACTTGTGTTAGTGTTGATATCAATTATTTTTTCATCGCCACCAATATAATAGTGACCAACTTCAACACCTAAATAATTTTTTGGAGCAGCAGGCTTATTTAAAATCGTTCCAATATCACTTGGTGAAACAGGAATGTTATATACTGTTTCATCAGCTTCATCACCAGAATAGTCAGCACTAGAACCTGCATATAGGGCAGTAGTTCCAGTAGCAGTTGATTTTAATAAGGTGTAATAATTATAATTATCCGTTTGCTTTTTATTTTCTTCATCTAATTCGTTTTCGTATTCATAGGTTGCGCCCCATGTCATAATAGGTGAAGAGATGGTTACTGTTCCTAAAGCGTATGCGTCAATATTATCTTGTTCAGAATCTGGACCGATAACAATTTCAATAACGAATTCACGAGTAATATTCTTGTATTCTTCAGCATTTCTATCAAAGTTGTTTTGAATTAAAATAGTAAGTTTCGTCCAATCTTCGCTAACTTCTGACAATTTAGTAACAGCTGCTCTTTCTTCTTGTACAACATCTAAATTGTTTTTATAGATATCCATAACGTTCACCGTGATATCTGTTGAGTACATTTTGTTCAGTTGGTTTTTAACAAAGAATGTAAATGCTTTATAGTTTTCGTTAGGAAGAGCTATGCTCTTAAGTTTGATAGAATAACTTGCAGGTTTTTTAATATCAACTTTAATGCCATCCTTAATACCATATGGAACGTTAGATAAGTTGTTTTCAGAAGTGAATGAAACAACTTCATTCTTTGGTGCATTTGTTGGGTTTCCATTTGTTAACCCACCTTTGTATTGGGTAAAATCGTGTGTTTCAAAAGGATCAACAACTACAGCATTTGAAAGGGTTGACATGTCAATAGCCATGTCGTATAAATAATTTGTCCCTTCAGTATAATTTTTTGCGCTAATTTGAGTTTTAGTATTTTCTAAATTATTGTAATCGATATTTTCTTTATTAAAGGTGAGAGAAGCAACGTCTTCTTTATCAAGTATTTCAACTCTTACGTCATCAAAATACACAGTACCTTCGGCATAATGATTTTCATAACCTAAACCTAATTGTACGGTGAACTTAGTTTCGTAAACGTCATCAGATTTTACATAGAATGAATAGTCAGCCCAATCTGTATTGGTGATATTGTAAATACCATAAGCAGCTTGAGAATTACTGTTGAAAGAGTTTTTCACTCTTATATTAGCACCGATTTTTTCTCCATAGCCAATTTCAGAATTAGCAGTGTTGAGATTTGCTGTTTTAACACTGACAGAAATTTTAGCATATTCACCAGCTTTAAGAGTAACTTCGCTTGCTGAAGTAAGAGTTTGGATTGTACCAAAGCCAAGATCTCCAGTCTTATAGTTGTTTAGCATGTAAACTTTTGTGTCGGTTGCATTTGCAGGTGTTCCTGGGTTAACAAACGCATAAGTAACACCTTCTTTAGCTGTTTCTGACAACAAATAGTTTTTAACTACGTATTCTTTAATGTCTTCAGCTTTTGGGGTAGCACTTATATTCTCGGCTTTAATAAGGTTTTTAATATCACTGTCTGTGAAATTACCGTTAAGACTTTTAACGTAATTCATCATACCGGTATCACTATACACGTTGTACATGTAGCCTTTCCAGCCGAGTTTAGATGTGTCAATAACGCCGGACTTTGAAGAAGAGTTTTTATCCAAAGTCCAACCTGTTACAGTTGTTTTAGGGTATTCATCATAATCCATGATAACTGTACCATAATCAAAGTTTTGGTTTTTAATTAAGCCGTTATCAACTTCAGTGTAAGAATAATCCGGATACTTAACACTTGAATCATCATTCTTACAAGCAACTGCAAAGCATAATGATATGCACATAAAAATTGCAAGAACAATAGCAAGTAAGTTTCGTTTAGCTGTAAAATTTGTTTTGTTGTTTCTCGTCATAGTTCACCTTTAAGATAGTTATTTTTATGTTAACAGACGCAGTGGCGTCGGTAGTTAAACACAGATTGCATTAATTATATAATATTTCACAAAAAAAAGCAAGAACATACATAATAATTATTGTATTTTTTATAAAAAAATAGTTAAAAAAATATTTTTGCACAAAATAATCTCTGATGCGCAATGTAAAAGAGAAAATAAAAACAAAAGCAAGTAAAAAAAATATATGGTTATCTATATTGACAGGGGCTTTAGCTGGTATAGTAAACGGTCTTTTAGGTGGTGGAGGAGGAATGCTAGTTGTACCAATGTTGTCGAATTTATTGAAGTATGAATCGAAGAAGGCACATGCAACTGCAATACTGATAATACTACCTATATCAATAGTTAGTGGATTCTTATATTATATATTTGGTAATTTTAATAAAGTCTCGGGATTTCCTGTAATTGTTGGAGCTTTAATTGGTGGAGGATCTGGTGCGCTATTGTTTTCAAAACTTTCTACAAAATGGGTAGTTTATATCTTTTGTATAATAATGGCAATCGCTGGAATAAAAATGTTGTTTTTTTAGGGTGAAGTATGGAATTTGTTTGGTTTGTATTTGCGGGAATTGTCGGTGGCTTAATAGGTGGTATGGGAATGGGGGGAGGAACTTTGTTAATTCCACTTTTAACTATATTTTATAAGGTTGGGCAACACACTGCTCAAGCTATAAATTTGTTGAGTTTTATTCCGATGTCTGTTGTGGCGTTAATAATACATTTTAAAAATGGTTACGTTGAAACAAAAAACGTTTTATGGATAATTATTGCTGGACTTATGACATGTGTTGGAAGTTGTTTTTTGGTTAACCTTATAAAAGGAGACCTGCTTAAAAGACTTTTTGGTGCATTTTTACTAGTTTTATCAGTGTATCAATTTGTAAAAAATATTAAAGCAAATAAAAACTAATTTGTGCTATTTGCACAATGCAAAATTTGTCTTATATTGAAAAAAATTTATTCTAATTTGTTATTTTTTTTCAAAAAACTGCATAATTGTTAAAAAATCATTTTTCGCAAAAAGTCTTTAGATAAAAAATGTGAAAAATTTTGCACAAATTTTAAAAAGGGTCTATACAAACACAAGATATTGTGTTATAATTATGAAAAAATAACATTTTAGAATGGTGATAAATTTGGAAAAAATAGCAATTATTGATTTAGGTTCAAACACAGCGAGATTATTGATTTTAGACGTTAAGGAAAATGGACACTTTCAAATAGTTGATCAACTTAAAGATGCTCCACGACTTGGTGAGGGTATGGAACGCGATGGTTTTTTGAAGCCTGCTCGTGTTCAAGAAACTATTAAAACTTTAAAAATGTTTAGGAAACTATGTGACGTTAATGGTATTGAAAGAATTATTGCTGTTGCCACAGCAGCCGTTCGTCGTGCAAAAAATCAACGTAGTTTTCTTGATGAAGTTTCTGCAACGTGTGGAATAAAATTACGTGTTTTAAGTGCTGAAGAAGAAGCCATTTATGTGTATCGTGGTGTTGTTAACACAATGGACATTCCTAAGGGGATAATTTTAGAAATTGGTGGCGGCAGCACTAAAATTGTCTACTATAATAGAAGAAATTTACTTAATTATGAAACCTTACCATTTGGTGCAATTACTTTGACTGAACTTTTTGCTGATGATGGTTTGTCTCCTGTTGAGCAAACGAAGAAAGTAGAAGAGTTTTTTACCGAACAGTTGTCACAAATAGAATGGCTTAAGGACGTTGATCCAGAAGTGCAAATGATAGGTGTCGGTGGCTCGTTTAGAAATTTATGTCGCATGACAAAAATAATGAAAAAATATCCTTTGAAGGCTATCCATAATTATGTGATAAACGATACAGATTTTAATCACGTTTATGATTTAATTAAAGGGCTTGATCTTGATAGGAAAAAGAAGATTAAAGGATTGTCAAGTGATAGGGCAGATATCCTTCCAAGTGCACTTGCTGCTATTTCTGCATTTAAGAAGTATATGAATTTAGAAAATGTAGTCATAAGTGGAAGTGGATTGCGTACTGGTATTATGTATAATTACGCTGTTCCAAGTACGTTAGATAAGCCAATTACTGATGTTTTGACTTATAGTTTAAATAATTTAGTTGATTGGTTTGGTTGTGATCAAAAGCATACTGAACAAGTTGTTAATCTTTCCGTACAATTGTTCAAACAATTAAGGGTTTTACACAAGTTCCCACGTCAATATCTCAAGATTTTAAAGACGGCTGCTTATTTATATGGCACGGGAAAACGCGTAGGCTTTTATAACTTTGAAAAACATAGTGGTTACGTAATATTGAACTCTAATATTTATGGCATATCTCACAGAGATTTAGTTTTGGCATCTTTTGTTGCATCAAATACTGCCATTGAAGATATAAATCCTTTTGATTGGGCAAGATATCGTGATTTAGTTAGCGATGAAGACGTTGACGTTGTTAGGAAAATGGGAACAATTTTGCGAATTGCAAGTAGTTTAGATAGAAGTTTGTCATCTGTTATTAAAAGTATTAATTGTGATATTTTGGGTGATTCAGTTATTATGAAAACTGAAGTTGATGGCGACGCTACTTTAGAGATTAACTCTACGCTTGAAATTGGTTCAGATTTTAGAAAAATATTTAAGAAGAATTTAGAAATTCTATAAAACGACCGACGCTGTGATGAGCAGCGTCAGTTTTTTAATTTTTACGAAAGGTGGTAAGATGTCTAAAGTAAAATTAGCGATTGATTTAGATAGTGCAAATACAAATATCTATATGATAGGAAGTGGCTTAGTTTTAAGTGAACCAACGGTTGCAATTGTTGATCTTGAAAGGAAAAATGAGGTTAAATACGTCGGTAATGACGCTCATAAATTGATAGGAAAAACTGCAAAGAATTCAAAAGTTATATTTCCGGTATTTGAAGGTGAAATAGTAAATCTTCCTGTTGCAGAAAAAATGTTGGAAAATTATCTAAATAAAATAAATGTAAAAAATGGTTTGTTTACATGTCAAGCCGTATTTTCTGTACCTTGTGGTGCAACTTTTGATATGCTTGAAAAATATTCAAAACTTGCTAAAAGTTGTAATATAGGTAAAGTTCATTTTATTGAATCGCCCATTTTATCAGCCTTGGGGCAAAGGATCCCACTAAATGATTCAACTCCTTGCTTTTTGATTGATATGGCTGGTGGCATGACCAATATTGCGGCAGTTACTTTAGATGGTATAATTGCTGGTGTCTCAATAAACTTAGGTTATAATAAAATAACTACCGATATCATGGATTATATTGCAGATAATTATGGTTTACAAATTGGTTTATTAACAGCTGAAAAATTAAAAAAAGAAGTTGGAAGTTTGGCTGAAAACGATGCCCTTTCTATGGTAATTAACGGAAGAGATTTGCGAAATGGAGCTCCTCGTTCTGTCTCAATTAGCGCAAAGGATATAAGAGAACCTATAGTTAATTATTATGACAAGATTTATGAAATTGCAATAAATGTGCTTAAAAAGCTTCCTCCAGAAGTATGTGCTGAAATTAGGCATGCGGGTATATATGTGTCCGGAATAGCATCATCTACTTATGGATTAGACAAGTATTTTGCAGATAAGTTTGCAATGCAAATAAACGTGGCAGAAAATGGGACAATGCCACTTGCGCTAGGTGGTGGAATTGCTATTGGAGATAGCTCTATTTTAAGAAAAGTATCGATAAAAACAAAATAAATACACAATTATAACATAATAACGACATAAAACCACACAGTTGTACTTTAACAGTCAAAATGTGTGGTCTTTTTTTATTTATTATAATGTTGGAGGTGTGTTGTGGCAAAAAAAATAGTTATAACCTCAGGTAAAGGTGGTGTCGGAAAAACTACTGTAACTGCAAATTTAGGCATGTCGCTTGCAACTTTGGGGTTAAAAGTTCTTTTGGTTGATATTGATTTTGGATTGAATAATTTAGACGTTGTTTTGGGGGTTGAAAGTAAAGTTTGTTACGATATTTGTGACGTGATTAATGGTAGGTGTAGAATTAAGCAAGCATTAATTCAGTCAAATGAAAGACAAAATCTATTTATCTTGTCATCGGGTACTTATGATATGTCTAATAGAATAAGTGGTCAAAGTATAAAATTGGTATTGGATAATCTAAATAGTGTTTTTGACTATATTTTAATAGATTGCCCAGCTGGAATTGATATTGGTTTCCATAGAGCGGTATCTTGTGCAGATCAAGCGCTTCTTGTTGTGACACCAAATTCTACAAGTTTAAGAGATGCAGATAAAGTTGTTTCGGTTTTAAAAAGTTATAAACTAGAGTTTATTGGCTTAATTGTGAATAGGGCTAGAGGGGATTTAATTAGCTGTGATAAAATGATGAATCCTTATGATATTGAAGATTTGTTAAAAATAGACCTAATGGGTGTTTTGCCTGAGGAAGACAATGTGTTTTTATCAATCGGATATAAACTTTCAAAATATACTGAATCATATAAGTGTTATAAAATTTTAGCAAAAAATATACATAACAATGAAAGAAAAATTTTTGACGTGCAAAAAAAATACTCGGGATTTTTGGGTAGTATTAGAGGGAGTATAAAAAGAAGGGTATGAAAAAAGAAAAGAATCAACTTATAAGGCTTCAAACAATGCTTGAGAACGATAGAATATATACTGGGGATAATTTTTTGGAAATAGTGGGAAGTGATATGAATAAACTTTTAAGAGATTATTTTGATTTTATAGTGCCACCAGAATTAAAAATTGTAAAACAAAATAATGGATATTATTTGAG
>JAZUSI010000060.1:0-6406 GCA_045606665.1 Christensenellaceae bacterium | reverse complement strand
AAATTTATTTTTTCTACACAACATACTATCAAGGGGGAAGATTATGAGAGATAAGAAGAAAAGCAAAACAACCGGCAAAAGTCAAAATAACGGCGCGAAGAATTGTAAGTAATTTAAAGAGCGATTTTGACACACAAGGTTCTTATACAGGTGTGAATATTGATGATAAATATGAAAAACCTGTGCAAGATGCCGATGATTTGTAAAAAACTTTTGGTTTTCACTAAAGCCAAAAAATCAAAACCTTAAAAAGAGAAAGGACTTTATTCAAAGAGTATATAGTTTTAATTAGTGTTTTATATCTATAATGAAACTAGGTTAGTCTGCGAAAGAAGTCTTTTTTCTTATTTTTGTTGACAAACGACAAAATTTACTATATAATACTCTTGCTTTTAAGTTGGTTATATGGTCGCGGGGGCAGGGAGAGCCTGTCAATGAGGAAAGTCCGAGCGTTTTAGAAACAGGGTGCTGGAGAAATCCCAGTGGAGGCGACTTTAAGGAAAGTGCAACAGAAAATTACCGCCAAGAAATTGGTAAGGTTGAAAAGGCGTGGTAAGAGCACACCGACCTTGTGGTGACACGAGGTGCAATGTAAACCCCACCCGACGCAAGATTGACAAATCGTTTCATTAGGGAGTTTCACCGAAACGATTTAACAAATATCGCTGGGGGATAACGGTAACGTTATTCGTAGATAAATGACCATACACGACAGAACTCGGCTTATCGACCATCTTAAAAACATACACCCCGAATGGCTTAAACCTTTCGGGGTGTTTCATTTTATTCTTTTTTTATCTTATCCTTTATTTTGTAAAGTTAATGGTGTAATCATATTCTATTTCCATTTTGACGTCACCACTTTCACTTGCAACAGTCTTTTCAGCCTCGAACTCTATCATAAGTTGACAATTATTCTCATTTTTTACAAAATATGCTTTTACATTCTTTAACGTAATTTGTGAGCCCATTACGTTAGACACTTCCACCACGTCTTGAATTTGCTTTATAATTCCGTCTTCAATATTAGAAATAAGTTCTTTACCATCGACGTTTTCTAATTTATAGACTGTTTTTATACCTGCATTGTGTAATTCAATACTGTTTGCAAAAATAGAAATTTTTGCATTTGCAAGTGCAACGTTATATCCGTCCACCACACTTTGCATTACCTCTTTTATCGAAGCTTTTGTGTCGTTTATAAAGTTTTCTGGCAAATCTATTTGGTCAAGATTTTTTACGTCCAATTCAACCTCAAATTGGGTGTTTTCATAGTTATAATTTGCCAAAGCGTTTTCTTTGCTCTCTCCTTCTGGGCGCTTGTCCGTCTTTTTAAATTTATATTCAAAATCATATTCAACGCTCATTTCAACCCCATCAACGATGGTCTGCATTGCATAAATTTCCACGCACAACTCAATATAGTTGCCGTCTGTTTCCACGTAAAATTTCAATCCCTCTTTTATATTAGCGCCTTGTTGCCCAATAATTTCTGCCAAAGAATTGATGGTTTTTTCATCTACTTCAGACACGTGCTTTTTATCGCCTGAAGTCTTTGAGAAAGTATATTCTGTTTTGCCGTTATTCGTGTACCAAACCATTTTTTCGTTAGTCAATTTAACGATATTGTCTTTATAAGTAACGTTTAGCCCCTTTGCAACAGCAACAAGCCCACCGTTTATAGAATTTTCGGTCGCTTCTGCAAGTTCTTTATAAATGGAATTATCCGGAACTTCTATATCCATTTCTATTTCGACTGATTCATAAATATAATATTGAGGTCCGGTTTCTTTTCCACCAGAACATGCTGTCAAGGTCAACAAGCAAAAAGCCATACACAAAATTAAAATTTTAGTCAAATATTTTTTTAAGTTGTTCATTATTTATCCTCCTTTTAACCAAATTTTTGTGTTTTACATTATAACAAATTAATCTTTTTTTGTCAATGCCAAGCTAAACAAAAAAAGAAGTGAAATTTCACTTCTTTTTTAATCTATCTGCTTAAATAAACCATTAGAACGGCAATGTCAGCAGGGGAAACACCTGAAATTCTGCCTGCTTGCCCTAAGTTCTTCGGTCTTATTTTATTAAGTTTTTGTTGCGCCTCAATTCTCAAGCCTTTAATTGATAAATAATCTATATCTTCTGGCAAAGCTTTTTCTTCAAGTTTTTTTGCCTTTTCTATTTGCTCTAAGCCCTTTTGCAAATATCCTTGATATTTTTCGTCAATCTCCACGGTATCCAAGATTTCTTGAGAAAATTCTTCAAGACCACCAAGACTTTCTTTTATATCCTTTAGTGGAATGCCACGGCGAATTAAATCGCCCCTTGTTAAGCCTTGGTTTGCCTTTTCAAAACCATGTTTTTTCAATAGTTCTTCAGCCTCTTTTGGCTTGATTAAAACTTGCATTACCTCTTTTGCCTTTTCATACTCGGCTTTTCTATCAAGATATCTTTGGTATCTCTCATCGCTCACAAGCCCAGCCTTTCTGCCCTTTTCAGTAAGCCTAAAGTCAGGGTTATCTTGCCTTAACACAATTCTATATTCAGCACGGCTTGTCATCATACGATATGGTTCGTTAGTGCCTTTAGTCACAAGGTCATCAATAAGCACGCCGATATATCCGTCGTCTCTCGATAAAACAAGTGGCTGTTCACCACGCATTTTTAGTGAAGCGTTAAGCCCAGCAACAAGTCCTTGTGCAGCAGCTTCTTCATAACCACTCGTTCCGTTGATTTGCCCTGCTGTATAAAGCCCCTCTATTTTTTTATACTCTAACGTAGGGTAAAGGTCAAGCGAGTCAATGCAATCGTACTCAATGGCGTAAGCATATCTCATAATTTCGCAATTTTCTAGTCCTTTAACCGTCCTATACATAGCCTTTTGAACGTCGTGTGGGAGGGAGGTGGATAGCCCTTGCACGTAAATTTCATTGGTGTCCCCACCTTCAGGCTCTAAAAATAGTTGGTGTCGCTCTTTATCAGCAAAGCGCACAACCTTGTCTTCTATTGACGGACAGTATCTTGGTCCAGTTCCTTTAATAAGTCCTCCGTAAAGTGGACTTCTATCAAGGTTTGACCTTATAATCTCGTGAGTTTTTTCATTTGTATATGTTAAATAGCAAGGCGTTTGCTTTTGTGGAACTTTTTTCGTTAAAAAACTGAACGGATAAATATCCTTTTCACCGTCTTGAATTTCCAAAACAGAAAAATCAATTGTCCTTGCATCTACTCTTGCAGGTGTTCCCGTCTTAAATCGGCGAACGCTAAATCCAAGCTTTATAAGATTTTCGGTTAAACCATTGGTTGCCGCTTGAAAACCGTTCGGCCCAGAATTTTGTCTCCATTCGCCTGCAATTATGCTTCCGTTTAGATACACACCCGTGGCAATGACAACGCTCTTACACTCAATTATTCCCCCAAAAGAAGTCAGAACTCCCGTTACCTTTTTGCCACTCTCATCAGTTAGAATTTCCACGGCTTCGCCTTGTAATATTTTAAGGTTATCAGTGTTTTCTAAGGTCTGTTTCATTATGGTATGATAATAGTTTTTATCGGCTTGCCCACGGAGAGATTGCACTGCTGCACCCTTGCCACGATTGAGCATGCGAATTTGAAGAAGGGCTCTATCAGCATTTATCGCCATTTCTCCTCCTAGCGCGTCGATTTCCTTAACGATTTGACCTTTTGCAGTTCCACCTATTGATGGATTGCACGCCATAAAGGCTATGCTGTCTAAGTTTAGAGTGAGCATAACCGTCTTAAATCCCGTTCTAGCGAGGGCTAGCGCTGCTTCGCAACCGGCATGTCCTGCACCGATTACAACTGCATCAAATTTTCCTTCTAAAAATCTATTATTCATAATGTTTTAATTTTGTATAAAGTATGTAACTGAACAAAACGTTAGGTGTTTCGCAGTATTATTCCGTTAACTTATTGCTTGAGAATCATTTTCTTGATATCGTTAATTTCCACAGAAAGTTTGTTGTCCGATTCCATTTGCTCGCTAATTTTATCGCGAGTGTAGATAACGGTTGCGTGGTCACGCCCAAAAATCTTGCCAACGGTTAGTTGTGGCAAACTCATCATATCAAGCACCAAATACATACTAACTTGCCTTGCAAGCGCAATTTCTTTGGTCTTTTTCTTTGATAAAAGTTCCTTTTTCTCAACCTTATAGAAGTTGCAAACGCAGTTTATTATATCTTCTGCTTGCAATTCTTCTTGTCTTTCGCCAGCAGATTCTTTAATTGCTTCGTTAACAAGTTCAATAGTGATAGGTTTTTCGTGCAATTTTGATGCGAAAATAACCCTTGTCAACTTGCCGATTAAGGACCTTATATCACTGTCGTTCATTTCAGCGATATAGGTTAAGACTTTTAAGTTAATGCTACACTTTTGTTCCTCAGCCTTTCTTTTTAGTATGGCAATTCTAGTTTCAAGTTCTGGTGGTTGAACGTCCGCTAAAAGTCCACCCTCAAAACGCGTTCTAAGTCTTTCTTCTAAAACTTCGATTTCCTTTGGTGGTCTATCAGAAGTTAGAACGACTTGCTTGTTTTGCATTACTAATTCGTTAAAGGTGTGGAAGAATTCGTTTTGAATACCTTGCTTGGTTGCCAAAAACTGCACGTCGTCGATAAGAAGAACGTCCACGTTTCTATATCTTCTTCTAAAATCGGCAGACGCGTTTGTGCCTTTACCTTTGCTAATGCCTTCAATAAATTGGTTTGTAAACTGTTCGCAAGTTGCGTAAAGCACTTTAAGCGATGGATTATAAAGTTTAAGATAGTTAGCAATAGCCATCAAGATATGCGTCTTACCGAGCCCCGTGCCCCCGTGAATAAATAATGGGTTATACGCTTCGCCCGGTCTTTCAGCAACAGCCTTTGCCGCAGCGTAAATAAATTCGTTCGATGGTCCAACGACAAAAGAATCGAAAGTGAACTTTGTGTTGATAGGCGAGCCGTTATTTTCAAGGCTTTCCTTTTCGTCCTCACCAAGTTGCTTTATGTATTCGTCCCTATCCTTTGCTGTAACGACCATAAACTCGTTTACATAGTTATTGCAGTTAGCAATTGCTTGCCTAATCTTACTTCCAATAGTATTGTTGCAAACGGTATCAGCAATCAGTTTGCTCTCCGTACATAATATAATAGTATTTCCCTTAATATCAATTGGTTTAAGAAGTTTAATAAAACTTTCAAAAGCGATTGAACTAACAACGCTTTCTATTTCTGGCAAAAAAACCTTTTGCCAAAGTACCTCGTAATTTTCCTTATCCATATAATTATTTCCTCTTTATCAGTTGCTTTTAAGCAAAAAACATTATATAATATTTTTAGAAGAAAATCAAAGGTTACTGACAGTTTTTTGAAAATTTTTTTATATTTGTATGATTATTAACAAATTACACTTAAAAAATTTCCGTAATTATATAGAAGAAGAAATTTCTTTTTCTAACGGAATTAATATCCTAACCGGATCAAACGCACAGGGTAAAACCAACTGTGCCGAAGCCATATTTTTCCTTTGCACTGGATACTCTCCACGCGCAAACAGGGATAAACTTTTGGTGCGCCACGGCGAAGAAAAGGCAGAAATCTTTGGGCTTGCGACCGGTAGGTATGGAGACGTGTCGGTTAAAATTGAATTTAACAAAAACGATAAAAAAAGCATTTTTATAAACCAAATGCAAGTTCTAAAAGTTGGGGAACTTATGGGCAACATCAACAGCGTGTTCTTTAACCCACAAGAACTAAAACTCGTTCAAGAAAGTCCAGAAGATAGAAGAAGATTTATGAATATTTCTCTATCTCAAATGAGCAAGACATACTTTTATGCTCTGCAAAGGTATAATAAAATTTTAGCACAGCGAAACAATCTTCTAAAAGACCCTGATAAAGATTTAATCAAACAAACTCTTCCTATTTGGGATGAACAACTTAGTAAACAAGCTGGCAAGATTATTAAAGCCAGAAACGATTTTCTAAAAGAAATCGCACCTATTGCAAGTGAAAAGCACTCTGTTTTATCGGACAATAAAGAAGTTTTGGAAATGAAAACCGAAAGTGGTTATTATGGAAGCGAAGAGGATATTGCCTTTGCTTTATTTGAAGACTTAAAAGTTGGGTTGGAAAGAGATATGCGTCTTGGGTTTACCACCATCGGTCCACATAGGGATGATATAAAGTTTACCCTTAACGGCGATGACGTTAGAGTTTTTGGCTCTCAAGGTCAACAAAGAACGGTGGCGTTATCACTTAAACTTGCAGAAGCTGAAATTTTTTATAAGAAGTTTAATGAATATCCAATTCTTATTTTGGACGACGTCCTTTCTGAACTCGATAAAAAAAGACAGAGAAAACTCATTTCTGCCGTGTCGAATATGCAAACGATATTCACAGTA
>JAZUSI010000059.1:0-4716 GCA_045606665.1 Christensenellaceae bacterium | reverse complement strand
TACGCCTGTCATATTGTTGACATTTTTAATTGTTTTTTATAAAATATGAAGTAAGGATGGTAAATAGAATATGAAATACGAAATAATGCTTAGAATATTATTTGAACTTTTATCTAAAAAATGTGTTAAAGCTTCATATCTAGCAAATAAATACGACGTAAGTATAAGAAGCATACATAGGTATATAAATTGTTTAGAACTTGCCGGTGTTCCAATATATACTATTCGTGGAAATAATGGTGGTTTTTCTATAATAGACACATATAAATTAAGCGCAACGTTTATGACACAAAAAGAATTTGAGCAAACAATAAATACTCTTACAGCAATTACAGAAAGTGTTCCAAATGCCGAAATAACGAACGTGATAAATAAATTAAAAGCAACAACACGTCACGAGTATGGTAGCTATGATATTAAGGGTGGAAACCTGATTATTGATGCTGGACCATGGGGTGATACTGTAGGATACAAGGCAAAACTTTCTGTAATACAAAAAAGCATTGAAAATAATGATAAATTATCTATAACGTATCATGATAGAAATGGCGAAAAGACTACCAGAATCATTGAACCACATATGATAGTTTTTAAACAAGGTTTATGGTACATCTTTGCATATTGCCATTTAAGAAATGATTTTAGATTTTTTAAAACTGGAAGAATTGAACAAGCCACAATTCTATACGAAAAATTTATTAGAAGTGATCTATCAAACGTTGAGTTGCCATTAAATTTTTGGCAATCAACTATTACAACTAAAGACGTTATAATTGAAATAAATAAAAGTTGTCTTTCAGATATTGAAGAATGGCTAGGTATAGAAAATATCTCATTTAAGGATAATAAGTATATTGCTGAAGCTAAGTTACCATTTGATAAAGGCTTGGTATCAAAAATAATGTCATACGGCAAAGATATTAAAGTTATTGCCCCAACAGAACTTGTTGATGCAATCAAAAATTGTGCCCAAGATATAGTAAATGAATACAAATAATTTTAAAGATAAAAAACCGCGAATTAATTCGCGGTTTTTTTCAAATATTTAATTTAGAATTCTTTTCTAGTACTTCTAGAAAATAAGTTTAAAAATTCTTTCATAGGGTCTTTTTTATTATATAAAATGTTATATACTGCATTTGTTATAGGCTAGTCAACATTATATTTAATTCCCAGTTCATGCATTGCTTTTGCAGTGCTAACCCCTTCAGCTAGCTTAGTAAATGATAGTCCTTTAACGTACATTTCTCCAAATTTACGATTATTAGAGTACTCGGAAAATAACGTCGTCTCATAATCACCTAAATGACAAAGTCCATAAGCTGAAATCTCTTTACCACCAAGGGCCTTTATAAGCCTTGCAACTTCTCTAGCCCCACGTGCCATCAATGGACCTTTTAAGGTGGTATAACCACCACCATCAAGCATACCAGCTGCAATTCCCATAACGTTTTTTGCTGCAGCGCCTATTTCACTTCCAATTATGTCATCCCCATAATAAAAACGGATTAAGTTTCCACGCAAATTATCTGCCAAAAATTTAACTAAATCTTTGTTTTTTGAATCTATTACCATACAGTTTGGTTGTCCTTTTGTAAAGGCTTGAATATGCCCCGGCCCAACCCAAACTGCTATGTTATTTTCATCTATTCCACTTTCAGCAACAACTTCAGAAAGTCTTTTACCAGATTCAACTTCTATACCTTTCATGCATAAAATAAACTTTTTTTCTTTTACGTTAAACTGCACTATGCGTTTCATAAAAGAACGCAAGGCTTGTGCGCTGATTGAAATTATAATAATATCACTTTTTTCAATGGCATATTTTAAGTCTGAGGAAAGATCAATTCGGCTATCAAGTTCAACATATTCATTTTTGCCTGTATTTTTTAATACGTCAAAAGAATAATTTCCCTCAGTTCCCCATTGAATAACTTTATGGTTATTATTTGCAAGATACCAGCCAATAAAAGAGCCCCATCTTCCACAACCTAATACTGAAATATTCATAATTAAACCTATAATACTTTTCTATCAACAAATGCTCTCGCTAAACTTATTTCATCAGCATATTCTAGGTCTGTACCAATAGGAATACCGTGTGCCAAACGAGACACTTTAATTCCCATAGGTTTTAACAACCCAGAAATATACATAGCAGTTGCCTCACCTTCAACGTCTGGGTTTGTTGCCATAATAACTTCTTCAACCCCACCTTTTGCAATACGATTTAATAGTTCTTTAATATTAATATCGTTAGGTCCTATGCCATCTAATGGAGAAATTGTGCCGTGTAAAACGTGATACACGCCATTAAACTCATTTAACTTTTCTATAGCAACAACGTCTTTTGGCTCCTTAACAACACAAATCGTATTTGCAGAACGGGTTTTGCATATATCACAGATATCACCTTCAGAAAAATTACCACAGATAGAACAGTAATGCACATTTTTCTTAACATTAATAATTGCATCAGAAAAAGCTTTTGCTTCTTCATTTGTCATATTGATAACCTTATAAGCAAATCTCTGCGCCGTTTTTGCTCCAACACCTGGTAATTTTGAAAACTCATTAATAAGTTTTCCTATCGGTTCTATATAAACTTTCATTTATAGACCTAAAGCACCAAATGCGCCCATTTTTTCTGCACAAACTTCATCGGCTTTGTCATATGCTTCGTTAAGAGCTGCAATCAAAAGATCTTCAAGCATAGTTAAATCATCAGTATCTACAGCGTCTGGTTTAATGGAAATTGATTTAACGACCTTTTTTGCCGTCATTGTAACTGAAACTAGTCCACCACCTGCGCTACCTTGAATTTCCATTTCTTCAAGTTCATTTTGTGCCTTTTGCATTTCTTCTTGCATTTTTTGTGCTTGGCGCATGAGATTTTGCATTTGATTGCCTCCGCCAAATCCACCAAAACCACCTTTATACATAATTTATGTCTCCTTTTACATTTACTTATTTAATTATTACAATATCATCACCAAAGAAGCTTTTAACTCTTTCAACAGCTTGATCTAATTCATCAAGTTTTTTTTCATTTAATGACTGTTGAATTTGTAATTCAAATGGTAAAAATTCGCTTAGGGCTTCTTCTATTCTTTCTCTACTTGATAATCTATCTAATAGTTCATTATCCCCAGAATTTTTAGTTACAATAGTAAGAACGTTGCCAACCACATTTAAATCAACTGCTTGTATAACGTTCCAAAGCATTTCGCTTCCAATTTTTCTCAAATTTGTTAATAATTTACCTTTCAACTCATCAATAGATAAAGATGAAATGGAAATTTTAGTTGTTTCATTTGGCGTTTCTGATTTATTTTCAACTTTTATATCTGCTGGTGCTTGCTTTACTAAATCAACAGAATCAACCTTAAGATTTTGGAGTTGAACTTTAACCCCATTTTCTAATTTATTCTCTAACTCTTTAATTCTTGCTAAAATTGCATCAATATTATAATCACTATCGGGTTTACAAGCTTTTATAGATGCCGTTTCAAAAATTACTCTTGGATGATTTGTATATTTAAGCGAATTTTCATTTTGTGCAAAAACTTCTAAAATTCTTATCAATCTCTGCTCACTTGTATCATTTGCAATCAGTTGCAAACTATTAAACTTTTCTTTTGGAAGTGCCAAAATTAAATTTGCATTTTCACAAGTTTTGATTACAAGTAAGTCTCTTAACAATGCTGTAATGTCTTTTATTAAAACACCTATACTTTTGCCAAGCTCACAAAGATTATCAATGGTTTGCAATACTGCCCCTGAGTTACCAGCTATAATATTTGCAATAAACGTCATTAAAAGTTCACTGTTTGATGCCCCTAAAATATCCATAACGTCATTATAAGTAAGCTTTCCATTATTATATGACAAAGCAATATCTGCAATAGACAATGCATCACGAATACTTCCTTCACCAGCTTTGGCTATTGCCATCACGGCTTCATCTTCAAATTCTTTGCCTTGTTCAATGTAAATTTTAGAAATTAAAGAAGCAATTTCTTGATTTGAAATAAGCCTAAAATCAAATCTCATACAACGAGATAAAATGGTTGCTGGAATTTTATGAACTTCAGTTGTTGCCAAAATAAAAATAGCGTGTTTTGGTGGCTCTTCTAAAGTCTTTAACAAGGCATTAAATGCCGCACCAGTAAGCATATGAACTTCATCAACTATATATACCTTATACTTGCATGCAACTGGTGGATATTGTACCTTTTCTCTTAAATCCCTTATTTCGTTAACGCCATTATTTGATGCCGCATCAATTTCAATAACATCAATATTTGATGGATTAGATATTGCCTTACAAGACTCGCACTCACCACATGGTGAACCATTTATAGGGTTAAGACAGTTTATCGCTTTTGCAAAAATTTTAGCAGCAGAGGTCTTCCCTGTTCCACGAGTTCCTGTAAATAAGTATGCATGCCCCAACCTATCATTTTCTATTTGATTTACAAGTGTTTTAACAATATGCTCTTGTCCAATAAGCCCGTCAAAAGTATTGGGTCTATATTTTCTATATAGTGCTAAATATGCCATCTTTCTCCTTTAATATGACTTCTTTGTACTCAATGAAAGTAAAATCTTCTTTCTTATTCGTTGTATAGCATTATCAATCGACTTTTCTTGCTTGTTTAATTTTTCACTAATTTCTCGATACGAATAACCTTTTAAATAATAAAATAAAATCTT
>JAZUSI010000058.1:0-9080 GCA_045606665.1 Christensenellaceae bacterium | reverse complement strand
ATTTTATAGTGTATAATAAGTGCTGTTAAAATAAAACAAAAATTGTTAATTTTTATTGGAGGACTCAAAATGAAAAAAATGACGATTGATGGCAACACCGCTGCCAGCCACGTTGCCTATGCCTTCTCTGAAGTTGCGGCTATATTCCCTATAACCCCATCTTCACCAATGGCAGAAGTTGCTGACGAATGGGCTGCTAACGGCAGAGTCAATATGTTCGGTCAAAAACTTCAAATTGCTGAAATGCAATCTGAAGCAGGCGCTGCAGGTGCAGTTCACGGCTCACTTATCGCAGGCGCTTTAACAACTACTTACACAGCCAGCCAAGGCTTACTCTTGATGATTCCTAACATGTATAAAATTGCCGGTGAATTATTGCCAACAGTTTTCCACGTTAGTGCAAGAGCGCTCGCTGCACACGCACTTAACATTTTCGGCGACCACGCTGACGTTATGGCTTGCCGTCAAACGGGATTTGCTATGATTGCTTCTAACTCTGTTCAAGAAGTTATGGACTTAGCTCTCGTTTCACACCTTTCAACCTTAAAATCAAAAGTTCCTTTCTTGCACTTCTTCGATGGATTTAGAACAAGTCACGAAGTTTCTAAAATCGACGCTATCGAATATGAAGAAATGAAAGAACTCGTTGATATGAAAGATATCGAAGACTTTAGAGCACGCGCACTTAACCCAGAACACCCTGTTCAAAAAGGTACTGCTCAAAACTCTGATATCTATTTCCAAAACAGAGAAACTGCCAACAAATATTACTTAGCAACACCTGCTATCGTTCAAGAAATGATGGATAAGGTTAATAAGTTAACTGGCAGAAATTATCACTTGTTCGATTACGTTGGTGCACCTGACGCTGAAAACATCGTAGTTTTAATGGGTAGTGGTGCTGACGCAGTTGAAGAAACTATCAACAAGATGAACGCTGAAGGTCATAAAGTTGGTATGCTTAAAGTTAGACTTTATCGCCCATTTGCAATCGATGCTTTCGTTGATGCTATTCCTAAGACGGTTAAGAAGATTGCCGTTCTTGACAGAACTAAAGAATCAGGTTCTCTCGGTGAACCTTTATACTTAGACGTATGCTCTGCGCTTTTAGAAAAGGGCATGACCGACATTAAAGTTGTTGGTGGTAGATACGGTCTTGGTAGCAAGGAATTCAATCCTTCAATGATTTATTCAGTATATAAGAACCTTGAATTGGCTGAACCAAAGAACCACTTCACCGTTGGTATTTACGATGACCTTACAAATTCTTCACTCGACTTTAGCGAACAATACGATGCTGCTCCACAAGGCACTATCTCTTGTAAGTTCTGGGGTCTTGGCTCTGACGGTACTGTTGGCGCTAACAAGAACTCTATTAAGATTATCGGTGACCACACTGATAAATACGTTCAAGGTTACTTCTTCTACGACAGTAAAAAATCTGGTGGTATCACCGTTTCTCACTTGCGTTTCGGCGACACTCCTATCCAATCTGCTTATTTAATCGACGCTGCTGACTTCGTTCAATGCTCTAACCCATCATACATCACACGTTATAATATGACGGGCGACATTAAAAACGGTGGTACGTTCCTCTTCAACACTGCTGCTAAGTCTGCTAGTGAACTTGAAGACGTTTTACCAGCACAAGTTAAGAGAGATATCGCAAGCAAGGGCATTAACCTTTACGTTATCGACGCTATTAAAATTGCAGCAGATCTCGGTCTCCGTGGTAGAACGAACACCATTTTACAATCTGCTTTCTTTAAGGTTGCTAACATTATCCCTTACGACCAAGCAGTTGATTACATGAAGAAGATGGCTTATAAGTCATTTGCTAAGAAAGGCGATGCTATCGTTCAAATGAACTACAACGCTATCGACTCTGCTGAAGCAAATCTCATTAAGATTGACGTTCCTGCTTCTTGGAAAGACGCTACGACAGGCGCTCCAATGGCTGACGTTGCTGATAATAAATACTTTAAGGATATCGTTCACCCTATCTTAACCTTAGAAGGTGACAAACTTCCATCATCTGCATTTGAACCAGACGGAACTGTTCCAACGGGTACTACTAAGTATGAAAAACGTGGCGTTGCTGTTAACGTTCCAAAGTGGGATGCAACAAAATGTATTCAATGTAACCAATGCGCTTTCGTTTGTCCACACTCTTGTATCAGACCTGCTATTATTAAGGAAGGCGAAGAAAGACCTATCACCTTTACTACAAAGGCTATGATTGGTAACAAGGGTTATGAATACAGAATGCAAGTTTCTCCACTTGACTGTATGGGTTGTGGCGTTTGTGCTGATATCTGCCCATCTAAAGAAAAGGCTCTTACAATGGTTCCATTTGGCACTATCGTTGAAGAAGAAAAGGTTAACTATGAATTCAGTGAAAAACTTCCAGAAGTTGACGTTTCTGCTTGCCCAGGTTGCAAACCTTCAACCGTTAAGGGTAGCCAATTCAACAAACCACTCTTTGAGTTCTCTGGCGCATGCGCTGGCTGTGGTGAAACACCTTACGTTAAAGTTATTACTCAACTCTTTGGCGACAGAATGATCGTTGCAAACGCAACCGGTTGTTCTTCAATTTACGGTGGCTCTGCTCCAACTTGCCCATACACAACCAATAAGGCTGGCAAAGGTCCTGCTTGGGCTAACTCACTCTTTGAAGATAACGCTGAATTTGGTTATGGTATGAACCTTGCTATGAAAGCACGTCGCACAAAGATTGAAGAAGATATGCGCGCTAATATGGAATGCGTTTCTGAAAAGACTAAAGAAGCGTTCAACGCATGGCTTGCTGATAAAGAAGACGCTGAAAAATCTAAGGTTGCTGCTGAATTAGTTAAAGAAGCAATCAAAGATGAAAAGTGCTCTTGCATGGATTATATTAAGGAAAACCTTGACTGCTTAGTTAAACCATCAATTTGGATTTTCGGTGGTGACGGCTGGGCTTACGATATCGGTTATGGTGGACTTGACCACGTTCTTGCTTCTGGCGAAAACGTTAACGTTTTAGTTCTCGACACCGAAGTTTACTCTAACACGGGTGGACAAGCAAGTAAAGCTACCCCAACGGGTTCTGTTGCTAAATTTGCTGCCGCTGGTAAGAGAGTTAAGAAGAAAGACCTTGGTATGATGGCTATGAGTTATGGTTACGTTTACGTTGCTCAATGCTCAATGGGTTCAAACAAACAACAATTATTGAACGCTCTCATCGAAGCAGAAAAATACGACGGACCATCACTTATCATCTGCTACGCTCCATGTATCAACCACGGTATCAACATGATGAAATCTCAAGACGAAGAAAAGAAGGCTGTTGATTGTGGTTATTGGCAACTTTATAGGTACAATCCTATGAACGCTGAAGAAGGTAAAAATCCATTTACTCTCGACAGCAAAGAACCAACAGGCGACTACAAGGCATTCTTGCTTGGCGAAACGAGATACGCATCTTTAATGAAGGCTCGTCCTGAACTTGCTGAACAACTTTTCGAAAAGACAGAACAAGATAGCAAGGCTAGACTTGATTCATACAAGAACTTAGCAAAGAACGACTAATTTAATTTGTTTATAAAAAGGTTTGCTCGAAATCACGAGCAAACCTTTTTTAATTGTTTGTGATATTTCTTGTTTTTCCACAATTTCTTTTTATATGTTTCACAAATTTTTCTTATATTATATATAATGTGTATGAAGAATTTTTTTGGTAGCCGTCTGCTTTTTTATTTTTTTTCTTTTTTTTGGAAATTTAAATAAAAATGCTTTACTTATTTTTAAGAATCAAGTAAATTATAGATAGGAGAAATTATGAAAAAGTTTTTATCAATTCTTTTTACTATCATTTTATTTTCGTGCTCTGCACTTTGTTTTACAGCCTGCAAAAATAAAGAAATTAATTCAGATTCTATAGTAAACCCGAGAGAAGAAACTATAAACGTGGGCATTATTGACTATGCTCCTCTTAATTATACGTATAGAAAAACTTTTTTAGGCTTTAACACAGAACTTGCTATTTTAACCTTTGAAGCGCTTGGATTTAACGTAAACTTTATTGAAATTACTCCAAATCAATCTAACAAAACGGTTTGCGCTGATGACGTTTATTCTGCGCTTGAACAAGGAAAAATCGACTGTTTTTGGGGTGGGTTTACTGACGGCGTGTTGTTTGATGAACAAAAAGCTGATTTTTCTTATAGGTTTTTAGAAAACTCGCTCTGCCTTATTAAAAGTAATTACTCTGCCCTACTTATTAAAGATTTAAGTGATTTAACCGATAAAAAAGTTGCCGTTGGCGAGTTTTCGGTTGGCGAAACTTTCTTTGACAACAATTTATCAGATATCGCTATAAAAGACGTCTGTGAAAGGGGGCAAACTTCTGCACTACATCAACTTAACGTCAATAAAGCCGATTACGCAATAGTCGATTCTTTGCTCGCTTCTTACTACATTCAAAATACTGACGACTATTCTATGGTTTCTTTTAACCTTTCTTCTAACCCAGAGGAAATTCCTTACGAGTTTAGTCAAAAAAATTATTGTCGTGTGGTCTTTCCTAAAGCAAACGGAAAAAATCAACTTCGCGATAACGTTAACCTCATCTTCGAAACTTTTGCTAAAACTGGTGTTTTAACTAACCTTGCAAATAAAAATAACTATAAATTTTTCAAAGACTTGGTTATCACCGACTTTTCTGATCAAATTTAACTAATTTTTGCCACGGATTTTCCACCGTGGCATTATTTTTTTAAAATTTTCATTTTTTTTCTTAAAAACACTTTACTTCTTTAGCGTAATAAAGTATAATGATAATGCTTTAACACTTTATCGTGATAAAGTAAAAATATTTTAGGAGAATTTTTATGAAAAGAATTATTACGTTAATTTTGACAGTTCTTATGGCAAGCGTTGCAATTTTTGCAGTTGGCTGTAAGAAAGAAGACTCATCAGTTGTTGATCCAAGAGGTAACAACGTTATCGTTGTTGGTTATACGGTATATAAGCCAATGAACTACACCGACAACAACGTTTTAGTTGGTTTTGACACAGAACTTGCTATCATGACCTTTGAAGCGTTAGGATACAACGTTCAATTTAAGTGCATTACTTGGGAAAACAAATATATTGACCTTGCAGAAAAGACAATCGACTGCATTTGGAACGGCTTTACTTCAAACGGTGAAGACAAGGTTGACGGTGTGGCAACACCAAGAGACCAAATCGTTGATTTCTCTTACAACTACATGCAAAACGCACAATGTGTTTTAAGAAAATCTTCTACTGCAGAAATTACCGATCCTGCTCAATTTAACGGCAAATCTATAGCTGTTGAAAAGGGTTCTTCAGGTGACTCTCTTGCTACTTCTTATAAAACAGACCAAGTAAACATCAACATCAACGCACTTTCTTCTCAAATGGACGCTGTTACTAAAGTAAACGAAGGTCTTTGCGACTATGCAATCGTTGACGTTTTACTTGCTAACGCAATTTTAGCTGAAGGTGGTTATTCTAACTTAGTTATCAACGATGGATTTGATATCCCTGCTGAATACTATGCTATCGGCTTTGCAAAGGACAGTGAATTAACTGCTAAAGTTAACGCTACTTTAGAATTCTTTGCTCAAACTGGTTATTTACAAAAACTTGCTACAAAATACAACCTTGCTACTTCAGTAATTACCGATTTCTCATCACAAAAATAAGGATTTAATATGAATTTTTGGTCAGTTACCCAAAGCCTTTTACAAGGCTTTGGGATTACTTGTTTAATTTTTATAATCACCCTTTTGCTTTCTTTACCTTTGGGGTTACTGATTGCTTTCGGCTCTATGTCTAAATTTAAACCTTTACAATACGTAGTTAAGGTTTTCGTTTGGATAATCCGTGGCATTCCTTTAATGCTTCAAGTTTTTATCGTTTATTACATGGTAAAGATTGACGGTGTTAATATTTGGGGACAAGTCAATAAATTCTTTTACTTTGAACTCGGTTGGCACGTTGGACCACCAGAACTTAACGGAGAAGGTTTCGGTGGCTTAATTGCCGTTTTGATTGCTTTTATTATAAATTACGCTTGCTATTTCTCAGAAATCTTTAGGGGTGGAATTTCAAGCATTTCAAAAGGACAATACGAAGCTGGTAAAGTTTTAGGCTTTACTAAAAGACAAATTTTTTCTAAAATTGTTCTTTTACAAGTTTTTAAACGCATTTTAGCGCCTATGGGCAATGAAGTTATAACTCTTGTTAAAGATACTGCCCTTTCAAATTCTATCGGCGTTTTAGAAATTATTTTGGTTTCTAAATCTTTTACCTATCAAGCAATTTGGCCACTCTTTTATTCGGGAGTTTTCTATCTCATTTTCGTTGGCGCTTTGACTCTTCTTTTCGGTTATTTGGAAAGAAAAATGTCTTTCTATAAGGAGTAAACTATGGCTTATTTAGAAATTAAAAATTTTAAAAAGTCTTTTGGGAACGTTTCGGTATTAAAAGGCATTGACTTTTCACTTGAAAAGGGACAAGTTTTATCTATTATCGGTCCGTCAGGCAGTGGTAAAAGTACCCTTTTACGCTCGCTTAACTTTTTGGAAACACCTGATAGTGGGGTTATGACATTAGATGGCGAAGTGCTTTTTGACGCAAATACTGATAAAAAAGACAATGAAAAAGTGCTCCGAGATAAAAGACTTAACTTTGGGCTTGTTTTTCAGTCGTTTAACCTTTTTCCACAATATAACGTGTTGAAAAATATAACACTTGCTCCAACTCTTTTATTAAACGATAAATTTAAAGAATATAAACATTTATTAAAACAAGATAAATCTCTTTCTTTTTCTCAAAGGCGTGCAAAACTTAACGATTTTAAAAGAGAACAAAAAGATGCCATCGAGAAAAATGCCGTTGCCCTATTACAACAAGTGGGGCTTGGGGACAAAATTAACGCTTATCCATGTGAACTTTCTGGTGGACAAAGCCAAAGGGTTGCAATTACCCGTGCTCTTGCATTAAATCCAAAGATTTTATGTTTTGATGAACCTACCAGCGCTTTAGACCCTGAACTTACTGGTGAAGTGTTAAAGGCAATTCGCTCTTTAAAAGACCAAGACAGAACTATGGTTATAGTTACTCATGAAATGGGCTTTGCAAAGAACGTTTCGGATAAGGTTATTTTCCTTTACGACGGGGTGGTCGAAGAAGAAGGCAAGCCAAACCAAATCTTTAATAAACCAAAGTCTGAAAAACTTAGGCATTTCTTGTCAAGTATTTCTGACAAGGATGGAGAAATTAATTAATTTATTATGGAAGAAAAAAATAATAAGCACAGCGAACTTTATAAAGCAATCTTAAAATTAAAAACTGAACAGGATTGTGAAGCTTTTTTCTCTGACCTTTGCACTATAAAAGAACTCAATTCTATGTCGCAGAGGGTAATTGCCGGAAAACTTTTAATGAACGGTGAAACTTATGAGAAAATTATCGCTAAAACTGACATTTCTTCAGCCACGTTATCGCGTGTTTCTCGCTGTGTAAAATATGGAAAAGGTTATAAAACCTTTTTAACAGACAATTAATAACCTTAGGTTTTTGCTAAAAAAAATACTAGTCAAGCTTATATGACTAGTATTTTTAATTTTTAAAATTTTTTTTATTTTACAAATGTTGTTAAAAAACCAATTTTATATTATTCGAACTGGAACGCCATTCTTTTTTGCATAATTTACTGTATTTGCAGTTCCACCATAATTTCTTCTTAAATATGCAAGCACAGCGCTACTATGATCTACCATATACTGATTTCTCTTTTGCATACAATATGGCGTGTAAGTTTCACTTAAAACAACCTTCTCATCAGCACTTTTAATCATTCTGTAATATTCTAACTTTTGAAAAAAACTAAATTTTACCGGCTGTGATGGACAAGGAATACATGCAATTATTTTTATCTTTCTTTTCTTCCTGATTTTTTCTAAAGCCTGAAAGCAAAGCGTGTCAAATCCCAACGCCATTCCAACGTAAAAAGTGTCGAAATTCTTGTCTATAGCCTTGTTTAACCATTCTTCGACATATTCTTTAGTTATACCTTTTTCGAGCGTTCTATGCCCCGTTATACAAACCGACCTTTTTCTATTTTCATCAAACTCTATCATAACGGCTTTTTCCTTTCTTTTCCATTTCCCCTTGGATAAATTAACGGTGTGTTTTTAACCTTTTTTATACAAACTATTTGCCTTTTTGCACCACAAAGGTCAATGCTTTCAACACAATCTAGTTGTCCACCAAGAATTTTTATGGCATTTTTTGCCTCTATTATTTCCTCTTCAGCGTCCCCTTTATACGCCACAAAATATCCGTCTTTTTTTACAAAAGGCATACAATATTCACAAAGAGAATTAAGCCTTGCAACTGCTCTTGCCGTACACACGTCAAAGTTTTCTCTATATAAAACCTTCTTTGAAAGTTCTTCTGCCCTGCCATTTACAACGGTAACGTTAGTAAGTTCCAACTTATCAACAACGGCTTTTAAAAACTCACATTTTTTTCCGGTTGCTTCCACCATTGTCAACACTATATCATCACGCAAAATCTTCAGTGGAATTGCAGGAAATCCACCACCTGAACCAACGTCTATCAACTTATTACCTTTTATTTTATCCACACCTAAAACACTGTCAATAAAGTGCTTTATTATAACTTCTTCACGCTCGGTAATGGCCGTTAAATTAAATTTTTTGTTATATTCTATCAATAAATTATAATATTTTTCAAACTTTTCTACTTTGTCAACATCGAGTAAAATATTAAATTTTTCAAACAACTTTCTCATAGAAAAATTATAACACATTTTGTTTAATTTTACAATATTTTTTACTCTATTTCTATTATTTTTAACATATTAACTTTTAATAAGTAAGTTATAAAAAAGTTATTTACACTTTAAATCATTATGATTATATTGATGAAAAAATAGATATCAACTTTTGCACATACATAATAATATAATTAATACCATTTTAAATAAAAAAAATAATAAAAAAACAAACATAACAAAAAAAGAAAAATCATACTATTAAAAA
>JAZUSI010000057.1:0-2003 GCA_045606665.1 Christensenellaceae bacterium | reverse complement strand
GGTAAAATTGTCCTGTTTCAATATCAAAGAATGTTTGGTAGTTATCAAAACCACTAAAATCAAAACCTGTTAAACCATTGTCAACAAAGATAGAACTTGATGTATCAATTTTTCCACCTAAAGCCGCCATGATTTGTTGTTCTACGGTTGGCGTTAATGTTTCGCCTTTTGGTAAAACGCTTGGCGCATAATTAACTTTAATTTTAATCGTGCCTGTTGCGAGAACTACTGGATCGCCACTAATTTGATAAGTGCCATCATCTTCAACGATTACAGTATCGCCACTATAACCTTGAATACCAATATAAACATCGCCAATTTGGTCGGCAAATAAACTTGAAATGTCAAGTTCTACACGATAATCGGCTTGTCCGTTTGAAAGTGTGACACTTTGTCCACCAGTGCATAATTGGTAAAAATACGAACCATCTGGTTTCTTAACATTGGCAATCCATTGTCTTGAACCACCACCAATGCGACCAACATAAAAGTAAAGTTTACTTGTATTGTTTTCGCCTGTGATTAAAGTGCCACCACTTTGTGATGAAACAATTGGATAATGCACTTCTCTATTCTCATCTTTGTATGGTAATCTATCGATTCCATAATAAATTGTTAATAATCTTTCTTGCATAATTTTAACTCCTTTCAAGTTAATCATTATCAATATGTCAATTAAATGATAATTGTTTTTGTAAAAATAAGCAAATAAAAAGTTGCCACAATTTCGTGACAACCTTTATTTTTATTTGAGTTTCCAGTTATTTACTTTAAGTGTTAATGAGTTCGTGCCACTAACTTTGCAATTATTTACAGCGAATAGGAACTCTTGTTTTAATCTTGCACCAACATAATACTCAATATAAGTAAATCTAAAGCCGACTTTCGCATTTGGGTTATCGCTATCGCCACAAGTATATGTAAATGCGCCAGTGTCTTGATCCCAACTATCAATGCTTGCAAATGGACTAACCAAAGCATTTTTGAAAGTTGCTGTCGGTGTCCCATAAAGCACACCATCGGTAAGACTATTGATAACTTGTTCAAAGTGTGGTCCTATTCCACTAACCACAACATCTTTTGTGTGGCTTGTAATAGTTTCGGTTGTTGTTGTGTAATCATAAGCAAACGAACCAACAACTCTCGCATTTGAAATGTCGCTATCGTAGAAGGTTCCCCTAAATCTCACTTGATAATTGCTAAAGTATTGTTCAACAGTGTTTCTTGAGTCACCACCAACAAGGTGTAATGTTCCACTAACAACATTTTGATGTGGCGCAACTATATCAAACGCAAACGCATAACCAACCAAACTATTATAACTTGCACTATAAGATAATGTTGGTGAATCACTCCAAACTGTTATATTTATAATATCGTTAGTTCCACTTTGAGTAACACTTATGTCGTTACTCAAACTAACCCCATAATCGCTATATAGTGTATTTTGAGAAATGTATGGTGAACCATCATAATCATTTACAGTTAAACTTATTGTGTATTGATAGAAAGTTTTTTGTTCGCTTATATAATAAGTAACTGTAATTGTTCCATATGCTGTCCCTCTAAACGGACTTTGCAACTTATAATAAATTGTGTTGCTTGAATAACTTACTATTACATTTGGACTATCAATGGTAACACTAATAATTCCTTGGTTATAAAAATCAATAGGTATAGAACCATTTACAAAATAGTAACCATCTTCGTTTTTGGTGCTACCAACTACACCGCTTACACTAATCGTTCTTGTTGTTGAAGTTTGAACTGGTCTTGCAGTTGTGCTTGTATAAGAAACTCCACTTTGACCTATTTGTTTTGGTTCGGTTAATTGTGTAAATGTGCCACTTGTAGAAGAAGAATCAATAATAACGGTATCAGTTGACCTTGTAGTTTCGGTTTGCTTAACTTGATAAGAAAGTGTAATGTCCATATTTCCTGTGTAAACTTCTGGGTCGCCTGGGCTTGCTTGGACATAGAAATAAATTGTATCACTACCACTC
>JAZUSI010000056.1:0-4212 GCA_045606665.1 Christensenellaceae bacterium | reverse complement strand
AGCAAGGTTTTCTGCCATTTCAAGACCTATAAAGCCCCCGCCTACAACAACTGCTGTTTTAGGCTGTTTTTGCTCTACAAAGGCACGAATTTTTAGCGTGTCTTCTACGGTGCGAAGCGTGAAAGTTCTTTCGTTTTCAGTATAGAAATCGGGCAAAATCGGTTTTGCGCCGGGTGATAAAATGAGTTTATCGTAGGTTTCGGTAAAACTCGCTCCCGTTTTTAGGTCAGTTACGTGAACGGATTTATTTTTGAGGTCAATATCAGTTACTTCGTGATTAACCTTTGCCACAATTCTAAAACGGCGGAAGAAACTTTCGGGAGTTTGAAGAGTCAAATCTTCCTTATCTTCAATAACGCCACCGATATAATACGGCAAACCACAGTTTGCGTATGAAATAAAGCCCGAACGCTCAAAAATAATAATTTCTGCGTGTTCGTTGAGTCTTCTTATTCTTGCTGCGGCTGTTGCACCACCTGCAACACCACCCACGATTACAATTTTCATTTTACCCTCCGATAAAGGCTTTTTAATTTATTTTAGTTGTGATGGCAACTTCCCTTTCCACAACCGTGTTCGCCACAAGTGTGTGCACCGTCACCGTGTTCATGGTCGTGGTGAGAACATCTAACGTTGGGATTAAATTCTAGTTCGTTTTTCAAAAATGCTTCTACTGCGCTGTCGCAATCGCCACTTACACCACCAAATAATTTAATACCGAGTTCATTAAGCGCGCTTATAGCGCCACCGCCTACGCCACCACAAATAAGAACGTCTACATTGTTTTCTTTTAAGAAACTTGATAATGCGCCGTGACCTTGTCCATTAGTGCTAACAACTGTTTTAGAAATTATTTTATCGTTTTCAATATCGTAAATCTTAAACTGTTCAGTATGCCCGAAATGTTGAAAAATTTGTTCATTGTCATAAGTTACAGCAATTTTCATAATAATATCTCCTTATTTTCTAATAACTATATTATACCCCTTTTTACCATTTATTTCAATTGTTTTGAGTATTACCTTTAAAAACAAAAATCTTTACTTTCAAAAGCCGATTTCAACCCAAAAAGTAAAGATATAATAAAAATACACTTGTTTCTTAAATTGCTTCTGGGCAAACTTTTTTATACTGGTTTTGATATTTATAAAAATATGCAAGCGCCCATACCCTAAATAATCTACAATTTACACAAAAATTTTTTGCTTTTATATCACAATTAAAAATAAAACAACTCTATTTTTTTACTTGGTGTAACAGAGTATTTAATATGCTGATAATAGAGTTTTGATATGCAGCACCTCTTAAATTTCTTACCACTACCACATGGGCAAATGTCATTTCTTCCTACATTCTTGTATTTGACATCCATTTTTCTTTCGATTTTGCTATTAATCGAAAACATTTGTAAGAAAGGTAAATTTAATCCAATGAAATCATCTAATTTTTTAAATTTTTCATCATCCGTAATATCATCATCCACAACTTGCATAATGCAACGTTTGTTCTCTGGATGCGCAACAAGTGCTACGCCTTGAAAATGTTTAATTTTTTCAATATTGTGTATACAAGGTTCTCCCCAATATAGTTCCCCTTTAATGTGAGGACAATCTAAACCAAGCACAGATTTTCCACAAATGCTACAGGTTGCTTTTTCAATAACAAACTCGCTACTACAAAATAGTTTGTAAGGATATAATGCTTCATATTCTAACAATAAATCATATAAGAAAGGCAATTCAAAGCGGTTTTCTTCATTAGTAAATCTACCAACAAATTTAATAATGTCGAAACAGTCCTGCAATTTGTCCCAAGAACCTTTATAATCCTTAATTTTTAATTTGTTAAAATAATTTCTTAATTCACAAAACAGCAAGAAATATTCTTTAAACACATACTGGGCGTTTGCTAAACGTTCGTTTTTAGTTTTAACGGCTATTTCTTTAATTTCTTGAAACATTGGCTCAACATCTTCGAACTCTTGCATGGGGTTAATAAAATCACCGCTTTGCAACTTTCTTTTCATAGAGTTAATTGCAACACAAATACTTTTTACTTGGTCAAGGTTCATATATTCAATAAAGTATTTCAGCATTTTATCCTCACATTTTGTTTAAATCAATTTTTTCAAAAGTTTCCTTAAATGTTTTAGCGTCGCCACTATAATGAATAGTTTTTTCTTCATGCTTTCTTTTTACAATCATGGTTATATCAATATTAGCATTTTCCTTTTCTCTGCCTTTAAGTTTACTTTTAATAAAATCTCCAACAACATTTATTGCGATAGGCAATAAAATTTCTGTTGCAATCCAAATGATAGGAGCCCAAATATCAAACGAATGAAGGGAACGAACTTTTATATCAGCATCCGCTAAAATATCATATGAGTGATGTGTGTCGTTTTGACGGCAAAACTTAATAAACTCTATAGTTTCTTGAGCAAAGCAAAAGTCGTTATCGCCATATTTAGCAGGAACGGCAACAAAATCAACAGTTTCCAATTTTTTTCTAGTGTTATCGGATATTGATTCTAGTTCAAAATATTCACTAAAACTTGTATTGCTATTTATTACTTTAATTTTTTCTTCCATTGTAAATTCTCCTTTGTTATTTTTGTGATTTTTGATAGCCTTTTTTAATTAGCATATCGATACCTTTTGCTTTTAAAAAGTCTTCTGCATTCTGATAGGATTGCTCATAATTAACAGGCTGTATTGTATTAACACTATTCCAAACTAATGCTTCAGTAAGATACTTTATAGTTAAATTATTGATATGTTGAATCATAGCATCGTGTTGTTTTGTCGAATAATAAAAACGAAGTTTCTGAACATCGTCAATCAAATCAGTAATTTCTTTATCTTCTCTAAATTTATAAAAAATTTCTAAATAGTCGTTCATATTTACTCCTTTGTTATTATTTTGGTTTTTTGCGACCTGAACAATAAGGACAGCCTGTTCCATTATTTCTATTATTTATTTTCGCTTGCCATTCGTGTCCTTTTTCGCATTTCCACCAAACTTTCTTATTGCTATTTACTGTAAAATCTTCTGGTATTAAAGTGCCATTTTTTTCATAATTCCATTCTTTTGCAAGATTTGGATTAAGCGTAACTAAATCGTTATAACCCATTAGAACACTTTTCCCAACACAATAAGGACAACCACTGCCAGTATGTCTACTTTTTATTTGTGCTTGCCATTCGTGTCCTTTATCGCACCTCCACCAAACTTTTTTTTCGCTACCAACAGTAAAATTTTCCGGTTTTAAGTGTCCATTCTTATCATAATTCCATTCACTCGCTAATTCCGGATTAACACTTGCTAAATCATTATAACCTAAGAGAACTTTTTGATTAGAACAAATAGGACAAGATGCACCTTTGTTTCTATTTTTAATAGTTGCTTGCCATTCGTGTCCTTTTTCGCACCTCCACCAAACAAGTTTATGACTATTAGCTGTGATATTTTCTGGTTTTAAACTACCATTCTTTTCATAATTCCATTCTTGTGCTAAAGTTGGATTAGTGAATAAAAGCGAATTAGTTTTTTCAGTATATTCACGCAAATTTTCTATTTCAATAGCATCTCTTTTTAAATCAACATCTACGTTATCTCCAATAATTTTACTTAAAACTGCTTGTATAACTTCTGCCAATTTTTTTTGATTTTTATCAATAATATAATCTATTGAATAATCATTTAGCGACGGTAGTCCTTCTCTTATTCTATAAAGTTCAATTTCATTATTTTTACATTTAAGATTTTTCTCTAAATCTTTTTTTGTTTTGTTTTTATGCCATAAATAGCCATCATACTCAATGGCAATGTTTGCTGATGGAATATATATATCTAATTCGCATCCCTTTTCTTTATATCTATGAATAGATTCTATGCCATGTTTTTTAAGATAATAAATAATCACATATTCAGGGAAAGAAGTTTTTCTTTCAGATTTGCAAATAGGACATCCTGCACCCTTATTTCTACTTGCTATTGTTGCTTGCCATTCATGTCCCTTTGAACATTTCCACCAAACTTTTTTACCACTATTTGCAGTAAAGTCGTCTGGTTTTAATTCGCCATTTTTTTCATAATTCCATTCTTTTGCTAAAATTGGATTATTAGTGTTTAAATCATTATAGCCTTTTAAAACTTTTTTTCCAGAACAATATGGACAATTACGCCCTTCATTCCTATTTGATATTATTG
>JAZUSI010000055.1:0-13110 GCA_045606665.1 Christensenellaceae bacterium | reverse complement strand
TTATTTTCCATTGTTCTTCTCCTTTTCATTTCAGTTTAAAATAAAAACACGGGTATATTCATGGGACGAATATATCCGTGTTGCCACCCAATTTTACAAAGAATAATATTCTTTGCCTTTTTCAGATACTAATATATCTTGCCACTTTAACGCTTGGCTCATTGCGTCAGCAACTACTATTTTGTTCATTGCCACCCTCTGTAATCCATTCAATTTTGCTCCGTTGATTGTTTACACCAAACACAATCTCTCTATAAACTTCTGCAAAAACTACTACTTTACTTCATCGGTTTAGTATTTTATTAACTTAATAATAACACCTTTTTTGCTTCGTGTCAACTATTTTATGAATAATAGTCTTTGTTTTTAATAAAACTATTTAATTTCATTAAAAAGGTCGTTCATAATGTTTACACCTATTTTTACAGATTCTTTTACTAAATATTCTTCTCTTGTATGAACGCCTTTACCTTCATAAACCCCAACACAAATTGCAGGAATTCCCAATGAATGTGGGATATTGCAATCAGTTGAACCAGAAGTGGCCACAACAGTTTGCGTTGTATATTTTTGTTGTACATTTATAACCATTTTAGAATATTTTTCTAATAATTCAGCATCAACTTTGCCCATTGCTGGTCTATCTCCAACGAGCTCAATGCTAATATTTGCATCCGGATAGATTGTCTTAATTTCATTAAAGATAGCTTCGAACTTATCTTTCATATCATTAAGGAAATCATTGTCATCAGACCTATATTCACAAAGCATTTCTGCTTTTTGAGCAATTGTATTTACTGATGTTCCACCACTAATCGTGCCTACGTTATATGTAGTCTTTGTCCCTTCCTTTTTAGGAACTTCAATTTGATAAATTTTATCTACTATTTTAGACAAAACCAATATTGCATTTAATCTTCCAAACGCACCGAAAGAGTGCCCACCTAAAGTCTCCACTACTACTTTATATCTATGGGAACCAACGCTTTTATTTACCATATGATTATAACCACCATCTAAAGTAAACATAACCTTGATTTTAGCAGCAAAATCCTTAAAAATTTGTCTTACTCCCTTAAGGTTCCCCAACCCTTCTTCACATGCATTTGCTGAGAACAAAATTGAATTTTTAGCCTTAAACCCTATATCTTTTAGGTATTTACAGTATGCCAATATTATTGCAACGCAAACCGTATCATCACAAACACCAGGGCATTTAATTAATGTGCCGTCATCTTCATATGGTAGGGCTGTTAAATCTGGAAAAACAGTGTCTGTATGTGCCATAAATAAGGTGTAATCTTCAGTTTCGCCATCAAGTTTCCAAATAACGTTTTTTGCGCTATCTATATAGGCATCTTTATAACCAATTTCTATTAAATAGTTTTTTATATATCTTGCTCTTTCATCTTCAAGCCCGGATGGAGCTGGAATTTTACATAACTTTTCCGTTAAATCTAGTGCTAGTTCATAATACTTTTGTGCGTCAAACCCTTTCATTTTAATTCTCTCCTATTTATTAATAAAAACTGCAATTGAGTTTTTAGTTAATTCATAATGATTTTTATGTTTACTATTCGTAATAAGTTCAATCAAATCCCCCTCAAAATCAAGTGAGATATCTTTATTTGATAAGTTTACAGCAATCAAAACTTCGCTATTTTTATCAAATCTCTTATATATAATTACGCCATTATCCTTATAAATTTCTTCAAAATTTCCACAAGAAAATGCTGAAAATCTTTGTCTTAATTTTGATAAAAAAACATACCAATCGTATATACTTTTATCTTCATTTCCCCAAGGAAAAGTCTGGCGATTTAATGGATCGGTATAACCTTGCATACCAACTTCATCTCCATAATAAATACTAGGGATTCCTAAAAGGGTAAATTGAAGAAGAGTTGCAACCTTTAACTTAAATTTTACATTTTCAAAATCTTCTTGTTTAATTTTTAAATCAGCAAGTTGTGATTTTGATTTTCCATCAATATTTTCTCCACTTAAATTTGATAATAGTCTTATTGTATCATGCGTTGATAGTATATTCATTAATGCGTGCAAAGCCTTATGTGGATAATGATCAATTTGTTCTTTTATAACATGACTTAAAAGACTTGCTTTTCCATATTTAACAAAATCAAGTATAGCATTTTTTAGTGGATAATTCATAACACTATCAAGTTCTTTACCTTGAAAATACTCACGCCTTTTCCCATATGAAATTTTGTTGGTTGCATCTTCCCAAACTTCACCAATAACTATTGCGTCTTTATTATTTCTTTTTACTGCATCACGAATTTTTTTCACAAATTCAGCCGGTAACTCATCAACAACGTCAAGTCTCCATCCACCAACACCAAGTTTAGTATAAAACTCTATAACTCCATCTTCGCCTGTTATATACTTAATATAGTCCTCGTTACTTTCGTTTATCGCTGGCAAAGTCTTAATTCCCCACCAACTATCGTATTGATTTGGATAATCGGTAAAATTATACCACGAATAATATTTAGAATTTTTATCTTGATAAGCCCCCAAACTTGAATAACGATTATATTTGTTAAAATACAAACTATCGTCACCCGTATGATTAAATACTCCATCTAAAACAAGTTGTATTCCCTTTTGCTTTGCTTTTTCAATTAAAGTCTTAAAATCTTCCATAGAACCGAACAACTCATCAATTTGCATATAATCGCCCGTATCATATCTATGGTTAGAAAATGCCTTAAAAATTGGATTTAAATAAATTATATTAACTCCGAGTGACTTTATATAATCTAATTTATCAATTATACCTTTAATATCCCCACCGAAAAAGTCGTTATTTATAATTTCGCCTTGCTCGTTTGGTAAATAAACAGGCATTTCGCTCCAATTTTCGTGCAAAACTTTGTGCGATGGAATAGATTTTTCTTTTTCACCCCTACAAAATCTATCTGGGAAAATTTGATAAATTATGCCTCCATAAACCCAATTAGGGACCGAGTAGTCTCGGTCAAAAACGGTTAATTGAAAATCTTTTTTATCATTTGAAAATACACCTAAAAACTCAGCACTGTTACCTAAAAATCTGCCGTCGCATTCAAAATGGTAAAAATATAACCCACTCGAAAAAAAAGTTTCAATTTGAAAATAATCAAAATCCTTGTCCATTTGGTAACAAGAATAGTCTTCACCATCTTTTTTGCAACAAAAAATTACCGAGTTAAAGTTTCCTCTAACTCGAATGGTAATTTTTTCATTTTTTGGAATTGCCCCTATTTTACTTTTATAAAATTCATCAAGTGGATTATAATATATCATTTATTTAATTCTCTTTAAACCCCAAACTCTGTCTGCATATTCTCTAATGCTTCTATCGCTCGCAAAAATGCCTGCGCTTGCAATATTATTAAGGCTCTTCTTCGCCCAATCGAGTTTATTCATATAAACAGCATCAGCCTTATCGTGAATATCACAGAATGAGCCAAAATCTGCTAAGCACATATATGGATCTGCAATAGGACTTCCAACCAATAAATAATTTGCAATATCTGAAAAGCTTTGACCATTAAATCCACTATTTAATGCGCTGATAACTTTTTCAAGTTTCTTGTTGTTTGCATAATATAAAGAAGAATTATAGCCTTGAGCCCACTTTCTATCAACTTCTTCACTCGTTAAACCGAAGATAAAGATATTATCGTTTCCACAAACTTCAGCCATTTCAACATTAGCACCATCAAGCGTGCCAATTGTCAATGCTCCGTTTATCATAAACTTCATATTGCCTGTTCCACTTGCTTCTTTGCCTGCTTGAGAAATTTGCTCACTTATTTCAGTTGCTGGCATTAGTTTTTCTGCCATTGAAACACAATAATCTTCTAAATAAACAACTTGCAATTTTTTGCTGATTTTTGGATGTTTTTTGATATCTTCGCTAAGTGAACAGATAAGTTTAATTATTTGTTTTGCAAAATAATATCCAGGGGCTGCTTTTGCACCAAAAATAAATGTTTTTGGTTGAATTTCAAGATCTGGATTTTCTTTTAAATCGTTGTACAAAGAAATAATATAAAGTGCGTTTAATAATTGGCGTTTATACTCGTGCATACGTTTTGCTTGAACGTCAAAAATAGAATTTGGATCAATAATAAAACCTTGCTTTTTATTCGCAAATTCACAGAATTGCAATTTTTTGATCTTTTTAATTTCATTTAATCTTTCAAGGACTGTTTTATCTTTCTCAAACTTTTTGAAATCTTTAAGTTTTGATGCATCAAGAACGTATCCATCACCTATACAATCATTAAGCAATTGGCAAAGTTCTGGGTTCGATTGACATAACCAACGTCTATGAGCAATACCATTTGTAACGTTTGTAAACTTTTGTGGATAAACGTCATAAAAGTCTTTGAATATGCTATTCTTTATTATATCACTATGAAGTGCTGAAACGCCGTTTACTGTGTGAGAGGCAACGACTGATAGATTAGCCATTTTAATTTGACCTTGTGAGAATATACTCATTCTGCCAATTTTATCCCAATCCCCAGGAAATTTTTCCCACATTTGTGCACAGAAACGCTCGTTTATTTCCTTTAGAATCATATGAATTCTTGGAAGTCTTCTTGCGATAAGGTCTTCGCTCCACTTTTCTAGTGCTTCACTCATAACTGTATGGTTTGTGTACGCAATCGTTCTTGTTACAATGCTCCACGCATCATCCCAAGTATAGTTATGTTCATCCATCAAAATACGCATTAGTTCTGGTACACAAAGCGCAGGGTGTGTATCGTTAATATGAATTGCAGCCTTTTCAGGCAAGGTGTTTAAGTCACCATATCTTTTTATATGGTCACTGACTATGTCTTGCAACGCCGCAGAAACAAGCAAATATTGTTGTTTTAATCTTAAAGATTTACCCTCAAAATGATTATCTGATGGATACAAAACCTTAGAAATAAGGTCTGCCTCGTTATCTTCTTGCATACTTTGAATATAATCGCCTTGTGAAAAGGTTTTCATATCAAAATCCCTTATATTTTGAGCTTTCCAGAGCCTTAAAACAGAAACAGCTTTGCTATCTTTTCCAGATATCATCATATCGTAAGCAACTGCTTCGATTTCTTTTGCATCGTAATGTGCAACTTTTAAGCCGTTTTCCGTCCAAAACTCTTCAATTTTTCCATCAAATTTAACCTTAAAGGTTTTGTCTTGCCTTTGCGTTAACCAAACTTCCCCACCAGGAAGCCAAACGTCTGGCAATTCCATTTGCCATCCATCAACAATTTTTTGTTTAAACAAGCCGTATTCGTACCTAATAGAATAACCCATTGCTGGATAATCTTGGCTTGCAAGTGCATCCATAAAGCATGCAGCAAGTCTGCCAAGTCCACCATTACCAAGCCCAGCATCTGGTTCTAAATCGTATAATTCTTCAAGTGAACAATCAAATTCATCTTTTAGTACTTTATTAAGGACTTCTTGAATACTCAAATTGTAAGTATTGTTTTTTAAAGATTGTCCAAGCAAGAATTCCATGCATAAATAGTAAACTCTTTTTCCGTTCTTCGCGCGATATTCTTTGTTGAATGCACTGCGTTTTTCTAACAAAATATCTCTAACGCACATTACAACAGACTTATAAATTTGCTCTTTAGTTGCCTCTTTTGGCGAAACGCCAAAATATCTTGAAAGTTTGCTCTTAATAAGTGCAAGAGCATCTTTTTCCGTCATATGATTCATTGATGTCTCCTAATATTATTTGTTGTATAATTCTAAATATTTATCTGCTTGATTATTCCAAGAAAAGTCACTTGTCATCGCCCTATTTTGAACGTCAGCCCAAGTTTTTTTGTCATTGAACGTTCTTATTGCATCGTTTATCACGTGCAACATATCGTAAGCATTATAATCTGCAAAAGTGAAGCCATTTCCACTTTGTCCTGTGTATGCTTTAATGCTATCGTTAAGTCCACCTGTTTCTCGTACGATAGGAACCGTACCATAGCGACTTGCAATCATTTGCGAAAGTCCACAAGGCTCGCTTTTTGAAGGCATCAAAAACATATCGGCACCTGAATAAATTTTCCTTGATAAATCTTGATTATATGCAATAATTGTTGCACACTTGCCCTGGTAAGTGCGTGAAATATGCATAAAATAATTTTCATAGCCAATTTCACCCTTTCCAAGAATAACAACTTGCACGTCTTGTGTTAGCAAATTTTCCAAAACTTGTTTAACTAAATCTAATCCTTTATGAGAAACAAGTCTTGAAATTATTGCAATAATTGGAACATCTTCTCTAACGGGAAGAGAAAGCATGTTTTGCAATTCAGCTTTGCAAACAGCCTTACCTGACAAATCCTCTTTCGAATAGTTTTTAAATAAACATTTATCTGTTTCTGGATTATAATAATCAATATCAATTCCGTTTAAAATTCCACATAGTTTATTTGCATTTCTATTTATTATAGTTTCTAAACCATGTGCAAAGAAAGAATATTTAATTTCTTCAGCATATGTTGGGCTGACTGTTGAAACTATATCAGTCATTTCAATAGCACCCTTCATGAGATTCACACTACCATTAAATTCAACAAAATTCTTTATAGAAGAAGGGAATCCAAATAAATCTTCATAGGTAAACATATCGAATATACCTTGATATTCTATGTTGTGGATAGTGTAAACCGACTTTATATTGCGAAACTTTTCATCACCATAATACATGCCTTTTAAGTATATAATTGATGCTGCCGTTTGCCAATCGTTGCAATGTAATACGTCAGGATAAATATCTAATCTTGCAATAGTATCAAGTGCTGCACGTGAGAAAAATGCAAACCTTTCCCCATCGTCATAATAGCCGTAAATATTTCCATCTCGTTTAAAATAATACTCGTTATCAATAAAATAAAAATTAACACCTTGATATTTGTAATTATATATACCAGCATATTGATGACGCCAACCGACTGAAACGTTAAAGTTTGTTATAAACTTAAATTTTGCCTTAAAATCTGCATTTATATTACTATACATTGGCAATATAACACTAACGTCAAGATTTTTATTTTTTGCCAAAGTTTTTGGTAAAGACCCTAAGACGTCAGCCAACCCACCAGTTGCAATAAATGGTGCCGCTTCCGAACCTAAAAATATTATTTTTTTCTTTTGGGTTACCTTAATTTTAGGCATTTTTTTAGTTGTTGTTTTCTTTTCTTTAATTTCTTTTGTAATTTTTTTTGTTGTACTTTCTTTTTTAACCATTATTTCCTCTAAATCATTATTCTTTTTCCAATATAAAATGGATGATTTTCACTGCCAGACAAAAATTTTCTATCAGTTATTACAACGTTTTTATCGGCAATTATACAGTTTAACGTTGAATTTTCGCCAAGAATAGTGTTTTGCATTATAATACTATTTTTAACAACTGTTCCACGCGCAACTTTAACGTTTCTAAATATTATACTATTTTCAACCTCACCTTCAATAATACAACCATCTGCAATCATTGAATTTTTAACTATTGCACTATTGCCATATTTTGTAGGTGCAGAATCGCGAATTTTTGTAAATACGCTTCTGTCTCCAAAAACTTCATTTCTAATATCTTTATCGAGCATCTTCATGTTGCTGTCATAATATGCTTGTAAAGAAGTAATCCCTGCAAAAAAGCCTTTGTGTTCGTATGCCATTACCCTCATACTATTTAAATTTGATGCAATGATATCTGACAAAAAGTGTCTCTTGTTGTGTGTAATACTATCCATAACGATGTTTTGCAACAATGATTTTTTCATAACAAAAACGTTTGTGAACACGTTTTGTTCTTTCGTTACACTATCATCTTGGAAATTTACGCTTATAATCCTACCATCTACTATATCAAAGGTAGTAGAATTTTTATGCAAGTATTCATTACTGCCAAGTTTCTTATACATAAGAGTAATATCAGCACGATTTCTTATATGAAATTCAATAATTTCATTGTAATTAACTCTGCAAACTGTATCGCAGTCAGTCATAACAACGTATTCTTCATCTGCTCTAAACAAGAAATTCGTTATACCTTTTAAGGCTTCAAGTCTTGAACTATAAAGACTACTACTCTCTAAATTACTATATGGTGGAAGAATAATAACACCACCATCTTTTCTTGCTAAATCCCAGTCCTTACCACTTCCAACGTGGTCCATAAGTGATTGATAGTTGTTTTTGGTAATAATACCAACTGTATCAATACCTGAATTAACCATATTAGATAACGGAAAATCAATAAGTCTATATCTTCCACCAAAAGGTATGGAACCGAGTGTTCTTATCCTTGCGAGCTCAGGAACGTTATCGTCGTGAATATTTGAAAATATAATACCAACGGCTTTCATATTATTTTCCCTCCTTGCAAATATCTTTATCAATAATATCGCCACCTTTAACTAAGGCTTCGCTTTCAACTTTGACACCCCTACCTAAAAGTGCAATACCATTATTTTCTTCCTTTGGCTGACCTACTATTGCATTGTTACCAACAACAACTCCTTCATCAAGGATAGCATACTCAATTTTTGCATTTTCCTCAATTACAACGTCACCCATTAAGATACTATTTTTGACAACTGCACCTTTTTTAACGATTACGTTACTTGCAAGCACAGAGTTTTCAACTTGACCATAAATTTCACAACCAGACATAATAATGCTATTAAATGTCTTTGCTTCATCACCAATAAAATGTGGTGGAGCAAGTGGGCTTCTCGATTGAATCTTCCAAGACGAATCAGTTACGTCAAACTTAGGATTGTCGCCAAGCAAATCCATATTTGCATCATATAATGAATCAATCGTACCAACATCTTTCCAATATCCTTCAAACTTATATGCCATCATTTTTTCGCCAGAAGCAAGCATCTTTGGTAATATATCTTTACCAAAATCGTTTGAAGATTTTGGGTTTTTGTTGTCTTCTTCTAAATACTTTTCAAGTTTTTTAGCAGAAAAAATGTAAATACCCATAGATGCAAGCGTAGATTTTGGCTTTTTAGGTTTTTCTTCAAACTCATAAATACTCCCATCTTCATTAGTATTAAGAATACCAAACCTTGACGCTTCTTCAATAGGAACGTCAATTGCGGCAATAGTACAATCAGCATCGTTTAAGATGTGGTAATTTAGCATTATAGAGTAATTCATTTTATAAATATGGTCACCTGATAAAATTAAAACGTAATCAGGATTATATTGATTGATAAATCTTAAATTTTGATAAATTGCATTTGCCGTACCCTTATACCAGTCCGAAGAATTTTTACCTTGGTATGGTGGCAAGGTATGTACTCCACCAAATTCTCTATCTAAGTCCCAAGGTTGTCCATTACCGATATAAGTATTTAATATCAGTGGCTGATATTGGGTTAATACACCCACTGTATCAATACCAGAATTAACACAGTTTGAAAGTGGAAAGTCTATAATTCTATACTTACCACCAAATGATACTGCAGGCTTTGCAATATTATTGGTAAGTGCATATAATCTACTTCCTTGTCCACCGGCAAGTAACATTGCAACACATTTTTTCTTCCTAATAATTGGCATCTTTTTCCCCTTTTTATATTACATTTTTATAAAATAAGCACCTGAAAATCTAGGTAAATCTATTTTAATCGAGTATTCTTTGTTGTGTGCATTTTCTTTTACACTTTTATAGTTTCTACGTTTAGTATTTCTGTATCCACCAAACTTTTTCTCATCACTACTTATCAGTAACTTATATTCACCTTTATCACAACCTAAATTATATCCATTATAGTCGTTTCCAGAGAAATTGAAAATGGCTAGAATTTTGTTTCCGTCCCTATCAATTCTATTATAAGCAATAATATTGTTAAATTTTTCGTCAACACTTATCCACTCAAATCCTTCCCAAGAATCTTCAATTTCATAAAGTGGTGAATTGGTTTTATAAATTAAATTCAATTGTTTATTAAAGGTTTGTAATTTTTTATGCAAATCAAATTTAAGCATAAAAAATTCAAGTCCATTTTTATAATCCCATTCCCTAAATTGCCCATATTCATTACCCATAAAGGAAAGTTTTTTACCTGGGTGCGACATCATATATAGCATAAACGTTCTAATCGAAGCAAACTTTTCTTCAATCGAGCCGTTAACCTTATCAATTAAAGATTTCTTGCCGTGAACAACCTCATCGTGAGAAATTGGCAGAACGTAGTTTTCACTAAACGCATAATACATAGAAAAGGTCAACTTATTATGATGGTCAGCTCTATAATAAGGATCGCAAGTTAAATAATACAAAACGTCATTCATCCACCCCATATTCCATTTGAAATTAAAACCAAGACCACCCAAATAAACAGGTTTTGTTACCATTGGATAAGAAGTTGATTCTTCTGCAATCATCATTGCGTTTGGGAATCTTTCAAAAATAACCGAATTTAATTTTTGCAAAAAGGCAATGGCTTGTAAATTATAATTGCCACCATTTTCGTTTGGTATCCATTCACCATCTTTTCTATCGTAATCTAAGTACAACATCGATGCAACGGCGTCAACCCTAATTCCATCAATATGAAATTTTTCAAACAAATATACGGCGTTGGAAATCAAAAAACTTTGAATTTCATTTCTTCCCCAATCAAATATACGAGTTCCCCACTCTTTATGCTCTTTTCTTGTTGGACTTGGGTTTTCATAACAAGGCGTTCCATCAAACTCATATAACCCAAAAGCATCTTTTGGAAAATGCGCAGGCACCCAATCTATGATAACGCCTATATTATTCTTATGAAACTCATCAACAAGCTCCATAAAGTCTTTAGGTGTACCAAATCTTGAAGATACTGCATAATAACCTGACACTTGATATCCCCACGATCCATCAAAAGGGTATTCCGAAATAGGCATAAACTCAACGTGTGTATAATTCATTTCCACAACGTATTTAACCAATTCATCTTTCAGCTGATTATAAGAATAATACGAGCCATCTTCATTTTTCTTCCACGATGCAAGGTTAACCTCATATATGTTCATTGGCTGATTATATGGTGCCTTTTTATTGGATATATAATCGCCGTCTTGCCAAGTATAATTAGATAAATCATAAATCTTTGAAGCCGTTTTAGGTGGCGTTTCTGAATGGAAAGCATAAGGATCAGCTTTTAGCACCGTATTTCCCAAATGTGAAACTGCAAACTTGTAGATATCGTATTCTTTTAGATTTTCAATAAAGAGTTCAAAAACGCCCTCGTTTGATATACGATTCATAACGTTTGAGTTTGTATCCCAACCATTAAAATCACCAACTACCGAAACAGAGTCGGCATTAGGCGCCCATACTCTAAACACAACTCCATTCTTTCCATTTTCCTTGCACAGATGTGCACCTAAAAAATCATAGGCATTGTAATTTGTACCTTGATGAAAAAGGTATAAAGGCAAATCTTGATATCTAGTTTTTTGTATTTTATTTTTTTTCATAAGCTCTTAACAGATATATTTTGTTTCTTTCTTAGGCGCATTATCCATTTCAGCTTTGGTTGTTTCATAACCTTTTTTGCCAAAAAGTGCGTAAGTTGCGTTCTTTCCACCTTCAACCCCCGGTTGATTGAACGTATTAATATTAAGCATTGCACCTGCATATGCCGTTTCCATTTCAAACATATATAAAAGTTCACCAATTGTAAATGCATTAACTTCTGGTAAAATTATAGTATGGTTTAACCTTTTTGCAGTAGTAAGTGCATATTCAGTTGCTTTTCTTTCAGCATTTATAAGTTCATTCATGGTGTGTCCACAAAGGAAAGAAACGTCAGGAATATCGTCACATCCTTTACTTATTTCAAAGGTAGTACGGAAGTTTTCAACTGCTATTATGGTTATAACTTTATCAAAAGGCCCTTCTCTATAAAGTTGAACTTGAGAGTGTTGGTCTGTTACACCAAGAGCCTTAACAGGTGTTTGTCCAACAAAAACTTCTTTTCCCTCATTATCTACAGCTTTTCCAAGACTTTCGCCCCAAAGTTGACAATACCAATCTGCTATGTATTTTAAACTATCTGCATAAGGCATCATAACCGAGATGTTTTTACCTTTTTGCATTGCCAAAACTTGTAAAAATGCAGTTAATAAGGCTGGATTTTTTCTAACATCTTTATTTTTGCAAATCTTGTCCATATGTTTTGCACCAGCAAGCATTGCTTTAATATCAATACCAACAACTGCTGCTGGAAGTAGTCCAACTGGGCAGAGTTCTGAAAATCTTCCCCCAACCCCATCAGGAATATAAAAAGTTTTTAAATTTTCATTTTTTGCTATCTTAATTAAATTACCCTTACTTTGAGAAGTGGTTGCAATTATATGTTCGTTTGCCTTGTCGCCATATCTTTTCTTTAGCAAGTCCATTATAATTAAGTATTGAGCCATGGTTTCACTCGTTGCTCCACTCTTGGTTACAACGTTAAACATGGTCTTGTCCAAATCTATAACGTCAAGAAGTGCTTGCATTCTTTCTGGATCGACATTATCTTCTACATATAGCTTTGGTGCTTTTCTCTTTGATTTTGGGAGTTCATTGTGTCTTAAATGGCAAAGCGCTTGAAAAGCTGCAATAGGACCTAAAGCAGATCCACCAATACCAAGCACAACAAAATTATCAAAATTTTTCTTTATACTTTTTGCCGTTACAATAATATCATTTACGATTTCTTCTTGATTATAAGGTAGTTCAGTCCACCCCATCATACCCTTGCCACGATTTTGAGAAACGTTCTCATATGCTGACCTTATCATAAGTTTATTATCAGCAAAATCTTTCTCGCAAAATCCTTGCTCATCGCCAACAAAATCTCTCATCATATTGTTGTAATCAATTTTTAGCTCCATACTTTTACGCCACTCGGCATTTTTAACTTTCATAAAAGCCCCCTTTCATCTGGTATTTTCTACCATTTATATTATATTATATTAAAATATAAATGTCAATACCGATTTTTAGAAATTTATTCGTTTTAAAAACTAAAATTATGACTTGTTAAAAAATTGACATTTTTAGACAGGTTTATTAAAATGTAATTAAATAGTTAATAT
>JAZUSI010000054.1:0-2625 GCA_045606665.1 Christensenellaceae bacterium | reverse complement strand
TAATTAAATTTTTATGGCTTAAGTATAGCACCAAAAAAAAAATAAATTAAATATTTTAGCATTAATTTAAAAATTACTTTTTTATATTAAAAAATAAGCAAAATAAATTAAAAAACTTTAATTTTTATGCCAAATATTTTTATTTAAATAAATTGCTATATTTTCATACTCTTTATTTCATTTCCGTCAATATCTTTTAACGTTATAACGTTGTCTTCCAAAATGATATAACTATTAGGCGTATCGTTCTTTGGGAGAGAAACCGAACCTGTGTTTGCGACCACAATTTCGCCTTGTCTTTCGATAAATCCCGTATGGAAATGCCCATATATAATGGCGTCAAAATTAGTTGAAGGCAATTTATCCTTATTGTAAACGTGGCCGTGTGTCAAAAACACGATTTTATCTCCACTCAAGATACACATATCTTCTATAAATGAAAATTCCGATATCATTTTATCAACTTCACTATCGCAATTTCCCTTTATAACGACTATGTTTTCCTTAACGTTATTTAAGGTTTCTGCAACCTTTTGAGGCGCATAATCTTTTGGCAAGTTGTTTCTTGGCCCGTGATTATAAATGTCCCCTAAAAGTATCATCCTATCGGCATTTTCCTTATAGCACGCGTCTATAAGTTTTTCAGCATAATAGCTTGAGCCGTGTAAATCTGATGCGATTAAAATTTTCATACTAATTCTCTCTAAAATTTATTAAGTCCATAACGACTTCTCTTGCAATATAAAGCCCTGCAACTGCAGGCACGAAAATCATGCTTGATGGCACGGCTTTGCCATTTTCCGTTATCGTTTGCTCTTGGTTCTTTACACTTTCTATAGAATAAACAACTTTTACGTTCTCTATATTGCGTTTTTTCAATTCCCTGCGCATCACCCTTGCAAGTGGGCAACCTTGAGTTTTTGAAATGTCTGACACTTTTAAATGCTCTATTTCAAGTTTTCCCCCCGTGCCCATACAGGAAATGACGGGAATATTAAGTTTTTTTGCCCTTGAAATTATCTCTAATTTAGCACTAACCGTATCAACTGCATCAATTATGTAATCAAAGCCAGATAAATCGATTTCATCTGCATTTTCGGGCAAGTAAAATATTTTCTTTACCTTTATTTTAAGGTTCTTGTTTATACTTAAAAGTCTTTCTCTAATAACTTCTACCTTATCCAAGCCTACCGTGTTTACGTCTGCAATTATTTGGCGATTAAGGTTTGTTATATCGACCACGTCTCCGTCAAAAATAGCGACTTCACCAATGCCAGAACGAACCAATGCTTCAATGGCAAAGCCACCGACACCACCCACGCCAAATATGGCGACCTTTGATGCCGATAGCTTCTTTAAATTCTCTTTGCCAATTAAGTTTTCAACACGATTAAACTCGTTCATTAGAGTAAATAAATTCCCTTTTTAGCATTTTCTTCAATGCATTCGTCCGACCATATAGACGCTTGTACTTCGCCGATATGTGCCTTATTCAAAAAGAACATACAAAGTCTTGATTGACCTATTCCACCACCGATAGTGAGTGGTAATTTGCCACCAATAATATCTTGACAATATGGGTTTTCAAGTTTATGTAATTCTTTTTTCTTCTTTAGTTGTTTAACTAAACTCTTATCATCAACTCTTACGCCCATTGATGATATTTCTAGTGCTAAATCTAATACGTCATACCACAAAAGGATATCTCCGTTTAACTTCCAATCGTCATAGTCAGCAGCTCTACCGTCGTGTGGCTTACCGTCAGACAAATCCCAGCCAATTTGATAAAGAAAAACAGCACCATATTTTTTAGCAATGGCATTTTCCCTTTGCTTTCTAGTGAGGTTTGGATATTCTTTTTCCAATTCCTTAGTTGAAATAAAGGTAATTTCATCTGGAATAGTATGCGTAATCGTTGGATATTTTGTATTGACTGCTTTTGCAAGTTTTTTAAGTGCTTTATAAATGGACTTTACGGTCTTTTTTAGGTATGAAAGCGTTCTTTGTTTATCGTTTATAATCTTTTCCCAATCCCATTGGTCAACGTAAACCGAGTGCAATGCGTCCAAAACTTCATCACGGCGAATTGCATTCATGTCCGTATAAAGCCCCGTACCTTCATCAAAGCCGTATTTTGCGAGTGCCATTCTCTTCCATTTTGCAAGAGATTGCACGATTTCAACGTCCTTTTTTAAGGTCAAAATGTCAAATCTAACGGCACGCTCAAAGCCATTTAAGTTGTCGTTTAAGCCGGACTCTGGTTGCACGAACAAAGGCGCTGAAACCCTTGTTAATTTAAGAGCTTTTGCAAGTTCTCTTTCAAACGTGTCCTTTATAAATTTTATTGCTATTTCTGTTTCCAACAAATTAAGCGTAGATTTATATACCATAAATTTACTCCTAGTCTATTACTCCTTGGTATAAAGGATATTTTTCAATAAGTTTTTTAACTTCTGCTCTAACGTATTCAAACGCATTTTCTTTTTCGTTGATAATCTTTGTGATAAGTTCAGCAACCTTTTCGCAATCTGCTTCCTTAAAGCCACGGCTAGTAACTGCAGGCGTACCGATTCTAACGCCACTAGTTACGAACGGTTTTTGTTTGTCGAAAGGAATAGCGTTTTT
>JAZUSI010000053.1:0-2219 GCA_045606665.1 Christensenellaceae bacterium | reverse complement strand
AATCTCGCGCCTTCAGTACTTATTACATGCCGAAAGGCATATAATCATTAAAAGTGAAGGCGTGAGAGCAATCTCGCGCCTTCAGTACTTATTACATGCCGAAAGGCATATAATTATTAAAAGTGAAGGAGTGAGAGCAATCTCGCGCCTTTTATATTAAAAAACTGACAGAAAATTTATGCTGTCAGTTTTTGGTGTTTAAACATCTTTTATTCAAAATAGCTTTTATATTTTATTTCTAAATTACTTTTTGGGAAAAGGTGGTTAAATAATTCAATGAAATAATCATCAGTCATGCTTGCAATATAATCAACAACTATTTGATTTGGTTTTTCATCTAAATACTTAAACGTTTTGTTATAATATCTATTTTTAACGTATTCAATATGATGTGTAAATATAAGGGAAGAATAATTTAGACATTTCAAATCAGAAAGTAATTTTTCATATATCATTTCCATCATTCGATAAATTATATCTTCATACTTTCTTGTCTTTTCGTTTAAGTAAAGATAAGCATAATTTTCTTTTTTTGCTTTTTTAAGGTCGTTAAAATATTCTTTGTCAATTTTGATATAGTTCTTTCCATAGCTGTTTTTAACTATATTTACACTCAAATTATTTATTATCTCTGCATTAATATTGCCTATAACGTTATTTTCAAAATTATTTTCATTAAAAGTATTTGTTGTAGTTCCGTCTTGTCTATCTTTACCAAGATATGCTATTATATCGCTAATTCTAACTACACATCCCTCAAGTGTAGATGGGGATAACTTTAGCACGTTTTTATTATTTAAATAACAATTTTCAATAAGGTTGTCAAATTGATTGAAATCATTAATATTTTGTGGGTGATATTCTTCCTTTTCAATTTCGCCGTTGTGTCCGGCAATTCCGTCTAACGTCTGTAAGCTTACGTTATAACTAAAAATTTTATCCAAAACTCTCACAGATTGGATATTATGCGCAAAATGTCTGCCATCGTGTTCGAAATATAGTTTATCAAGTATTTTTTCGCCCGTATGCCCAAAAGGTGTATGACCTAAATCGTGACCTAATGCAACAGCTTCTATAAGCTCAAGGTTGAGGGAAAGGGCTTTACCAATAGTTCTTGCAATGCGTGAAACCAACTGTACGTGGAGAGAGCGTCTTGTGATATCGTCGTTTTTATAAAAGGAGAATACTTGTGTTTTATCTGCATACCTATTATAAAAAGGGCAGTTGACAATCTTGTCAATATCCCTAATAAAATTAGAACGCAAAATGGTCGCAACATCATGGCTTTCACTATTGCGCCTTAACGCACTTTCATCTTTAGTAGCGAATGAATTTATTCTATTTTGTTGCCTATCGTTTTCAATTTGTTCGGCAATTTCTTTTGGTAGTGTATCATATTTTAACATATTGTGTCCTCTTAATATTATTTTATCATAATTTCTCTCAAATGCAAGTATTTAATTAGTATTATTTTTATGCGTTTATTCATACTAAAATCAAATGAAATTAGTTTTAAAAAATAAAAGAAAACTAAAACAGTTATTTTTCTTAAACTTGATTGCTATATTAATAAGCTGTATTGTATTTTTAGACTTTAACGTAAAGCCGTCTCTTGCAATGCCATTTTATGATTTACAACCCTCTAAACTTACGCAAAGATCAAGCTTTTATACTACTTATTCTGCATCTATACCTGAGAGAAAACATAACATAAAGTTAGCTTCAAATAGCATTGATAAAACTTTTGTTGACGTTGGTGGGGAGTTTTCTTTTAATTTAGTCGTTGGTGCACGCACGGAAAAAAGGGGGTATAAAAAATCAAAGATTATTCTAAATGGCGAGTTTGTCGATGGTGTTGGTGGTGGGGTTTGCCAAGTTTCCACCACCCTTTATAATGCAGTGCTTCTTGCTGGGCTTGAAATTGTAGAATATCATCCTCATAGTTTGCCTGTTTCTTACGTAGCACCGTCTTTTGACGCAATGGTAAACTCTTCTTATGCTGACTTCAAGTTTAGAAATAATACTAAAAATCCTATTATTATAAGGGCTTATGCTGATGATGAAGTTTTAAAAATTGTGGTTTTGGGGCAGAAAATGTTTGAAAGATATGAAAGAGAAAGTATAGTCCTACAAACTATCCCTGCTATACAAGAGGTGATAATCGATGAAAATAATCAATATCCTGATATATATAAGGGCGAATCAAAACAAGTTAGGTT
>JAZUSI010000052.1:0-1901 GCA_045606665.1 Christensenellaceae bacterium | reverse complement strand
AGAAATCAGAGAAAAATATAATATACTAGCTCAAGAAAAGGGAAATAAATACGTTTTTAATATTTTGCAAGAGTTAGATAATGAAACTGCAAAAAAACTTCATTATAACGATATAAAACGTGTTATTCGCGCGATTGAAATATATGAGAGTGGTATAAAAAAATCAGATATTATTGATGATTTTAAACCAAAGTATAATTACAAGGCATATTCTATTGATTATCCTCGCGAAATTTTATACAATAGAATCAATTCAAGAGTTGATCTAATGATAAAAAATGGGCTTATTGGTGAAATTAATGAATTGTTAAGAATGGGGGTAGATAAGAATTGTCAATGTATGCAAGCAATAGGCTATAAGGAAATACTAGAATATATAGATGGTAATATTACCTTTGAACAAGCTGTGGATAAGATTAAATTAAATACTAGGCATTATGCAAAGCGACAAATTACATTTTTTAAGAAATTAGACGTGCAAAAATTAATGCCTGACGATACAAAAATTTTAGCAAAAACTATTATTGAAGGTTTATACGATGATTGATAATTTATTAATTGAGCAATGTGAAAAACAACTTGCTGAAAAGTTTAAATATTTTGAAGAAATTGCGCTTTTTAACCAAGAAAAAGTGTTAAATGCTTTTAAAAATAACCAAATTGCTTTACGTCATTTTTCCGGTACTTCTGGTTATGGTTATGATGACGAAGGAAGAGAGGCCCTAAATAAAGTTATCGCAAACGTTTTTTGTGCTGAAAAGGCAATTTGCTCTGCAAATATCGTTTCTGGAACACATGCATTATCATTGTGTTTGTTTGGCGTTTTAATGCCAAAAGATAAAGCTTTGTGCATAACCGGAAAACCTTATGATACACTTCAAGACGTTATTTACGGAGATAATATTGGTTCATTAAAAGATTATGGAATTGAGTTTACTTGTATTGACTTAAAAAATGATAAAATCGACAAACCAAGTATTAAAAAATATTTTGAAAATCATGGCTTACCAAAAATGATTTATATGCAACGTTCCCGTGGTTATGCATGGCGAGATGCAATGTCAATTGATGAGATAAAAGATACGATTGATTTTATTAGATCTTTTGGATTTGACGGTTGTATTATGCTTGATAATTGCTATGGTGAATTCTTAGATAAGAGGGAAGCAACTGAAGTTGGGGTAAATTTAATGGCTGGCTCGATGATTAAGAATATCGGTGGAGGAATTGCTCCAACCGGTGGATATGTGGTTGGTTTGGCAAAATATGTTGATATGGTGCAAAATAGATTAACAGCGCCATCAATCGGTGGTGAGGTTGGCTCTTATTATAGTGGATATCAATATTTCTTTCAAGGTTTATTTTTGGCGCCTCACACGGTTTTACAAGCTATTAAAAGCTCTTATTTGTTTGGAGCAGTTTTGGAGAAATTGGGTTACGAAACCTCACCTTCATTAGATTCAAATCCAAACGATATAATTAGGGCAATAAAGTTTAACAATAAAGAAGACTTGATTTCATTTATACAATGTATCCAAAAGAATTCACCAATCGACAGCTTTGTTGATGCATTGCCTTGGGCAATGCCGGGTTATATAGATGAAGTTATTATGGCTGCTGGTTGTTTTGTCCAAGGTTCTTCAATAGAATTATCAGCCGATGCACCTATTAAACCACCTTATATTGCGTATTTACAGGGTGGTTTGACTTACGAACACGCAAAAATTGCCTTAAAAAATTTAAAATTAAAGGCGAAATAGTTTCTATTTCGCCAAATATATAGAATTAATATTGAAAAAGTTAGAATTTTCGAATTAGTCCTTTAACAACGCCTAGTATTATAACGTCATCAAAAATCATATCGGTCATATTATCATTTTCTGGGTGTAGAATAATTTTGT
>JAZUSI010000051.1:0-4069 GCA_045606665.1 Christensenellaceae bacterium | reverse complement strand
TCTTTTGTTGGATAATAAATTTCTATACTTTCCTCAACATTCTCACCTTCATAAAATGATTCTTTAGATTTAAACACAGTTATAGAATGTTTATCTGTGTTACCATCATTCACTCTACCTGAATTTATAAAATAATAATCAGCACCATATTTAAACTCTAAATCTGTTCCATAATATACTGCTTCAAATAATTGATTAATAATGGTCATTATGGTCTCCCCCTAAAGTATTTCTTATATCGCTCATATTCTTCTTTGGTTAACTTTCTTCCAACAACATCTCTTACACCATTTTTATCATAGAAATGTATATGGAATACTTTTTCTGTTTTATTACCTGTAATTTTAGGCTCTTTGTGATAATCAATATCAAAATGTGATGTCTTGTCTGGATTATACTCCCTATAACGAACAAAATTACCGTTATCATCAACTTTCAAATATGCTTTACTTGAATGTGCTTCTTCGGGTAAATTATGTGCTTGACCTGTCCCTTTTAATACTTTAACCCCATCAATTTTATCAACCGTTTGATAGGTGTATCCCACATTATTACCTACAGCATACGTTCCTTTACCTCCCATTGCGATTAACCCTCCTTGTAGCGTTATAGTCAATGGGGATAATATTACCCTGCATTTCGGCAAACGGAGAACCGAAACAAATAATTGCACTTGGTTTTATACGCTTTAACCAAATAAAACTTCTATGTCTTTTTCAGCTTCATAAATCGTTTTACCATCAAATATTTTCGCTTTTTCAAAAGCTTCAACACATTCATACCTTACTTTAGATGTAAATTTAAACAACTCTTTACAATCTTTTTCAATGGTGTAAACTTCTAATGTATAAAACTCACTTGTTCCATCAACATAGCCCGTAACCATATACCTTTTTCCACAATAACTAATCTCTTTTTCTGGATTATGGTACATATCGTCTATAAATTCATTTAAGTCATTTCCTAACATCTTATTTTACTCCCTTAAAAAATTTCTTGTATTTTTCATATTCTTGCGGTGTGATATTTCTAGCAGGCTGACGATTATCAATACCCGGAGAGGAATATTCGTGAACGTGAAAAACATGTTCGCCTTGTTTTGACATTCCCTTTTCAAAATGATAGCCTATCTCAAAAACAGGCAAATGGTCTTTATTATATTCTGTATATTGATGAAAAATTCCACCTTTATCCAAAAGAATATAACTATTAGAAGAATGTGCTTCTGGGGGCATATTAAAACTTCTTTTACTATTCAAAGGTTCTAATACCTTTACACCCTCAATTTTATCTACCGTTTTATAAGTATATGCCGGATTTTTACCATTAGAATAAGTTCCTTTACCTCCCATTGCGATTAACCCTCCTTGAAGTGTTATAGTCAATGGTGATAATATTACCCTGCATTTCGGCAAACGGAGAACCGAAACAAATAATTGCACTTGGTTTTACACGTTTTAACATTTCATTATAACCACGCATAAACGCAAGTTTACTACGTTTACAACCTATTGTTCCAACAGCAACGATAGAGCCTTCTTCTATTCCATCAAAGCAGAAATCAAAAGTGCTTGAATCGCCCCAACTTACGTTAGGTATTACCGTTAAACCTTGACTTTGCCAATAAGCACCACACCAACGACTTCTAAACACGTTGAATAATTGAACTGCCTTTGGCATATCTCTATAAAGGCTGTAATCTGGAGAAATCAAAAATTTATACTGTGATAACCTATGTAAGGACTTCGTGGGATTATAATACAAGCCTTCCATACGGTAGTCATCAATATAAAAATGGACTCCCCTTTGTTTGTTCTCGTCAATATCATTAGTTTTAATATCCGTATAACTAATTAAATTGACACATGCTAAATCGACTTCGGTTTTACGGATAATGGGTATATTCCACTTTCCGAACGCATCAAACTCATTGCGTAAAAAGGTCTGTTTGGACCTTGCATCAGTTGAAAGCATTTTCCTATGCCCTCCTAAAAATTTTATTTACCACTTTGGGTATCGTCAAAAAAACCATTTGACATAAGGGACGGAAAATGCTATACTACATTTGAGAGATGTTGTAGAAATACAAATTTCCGAAAGGCACTTAATCGTTGTTACCAGCAACTTTTAGGTGCTTTTCCTTTATATTAAATGTTATTTTCAAAAATTATTATAATAAGTTAAATAGTTTTAACAACTCCAGTTCATAGTCCATTAAATTTCCATATCCGCACTCAAGCCTAATGGTTAACGTTCTAATAACGTTGCCTGCAACTGTATAAGAAACCTCAAACATATTTACTATTTCAATATAATCTGAAATGTGCCTATGTATTAAGATTCCCATAGGAACAAGTAAGTTCCTTGCAAAATAATCAGCCTCCGATTCTGTTTCTTCGCAAGATGATTCGTGCCCCAAAACAATATGTCCTATTTCATGAGCAATAGTAAAACGAATCCGATTAGAGTCCATTTCGTCATTATATAAAATCAAATAACTCATACTATCTGCTACATAATAGGACATTCCGTCTTGACTTGCAGATATAATTTTAATGCGCTCGTCAACTACAAATTCACTATATTTGCAAATTTTTATTGACATCTTTCTAGCCAAAAGGAAAACGTCTATAGGCAGTGTTGATATAGAATAATCAGATAGCAACTCAGTTATTAATTGTTTTATTTCTTCATATCTTGAATCTGTTAATCTCATTTACCTTCCTTTTTCAATATAATCTCCACAAGTTCAAGCTTTTGTGAATCACTCATAGTAGAGATATTTCTACAAACTAAATTTTTAACGGCATTAAAATCTTCATTTCTATCACTTCCACTTGCAAGATATTCTACTGAAACAGCCAATACTCTTGCAATATTAACTAAGATATCCATACGTGGTTTTCTCACACCAGAAACATACTTTGAAAGTGCAGCCTCATCTATGTTGATTTCTTTTGCCAATTCTCTTTGACTTATACCACTTTCATTAAGCAAATTAGATAATCTTTCATTGAATTCCATAACCTTACCTCCACAAGTTACTGAGTTCGATTATAGAATACAGTAAACTTGTCGTTTTGTCAAGTAATTTTTTATTTATTTTGTCGTTTTAAGCAATTTTTTTTTAAAATAAACTTATATTGCTACTTATTTTATTAGAATGCAATCACCACTTGCCCGCCAAAGCAAGTCTAATTCGAACATTGTTTGAATTAGACTTTTTTATTTTGTTAAATTACCTTGCTTTTAAGCATAATATTATGTTAAAATAATTATTAGGAGATTATTATGGCAAAAGTTAATGCAAAATGCACTAATTGTGGTGAAATAGTTTACATAGATAGTAAAATTGATGCAAATATTTGTCCACATTGTAATTCTGCTTTCGTAACTGAAAAGGCAATAAAATTATATAAAAAATCACCAATTGATGGTGAAAAAACGTCTGCAAAGGTTAAAAGATTTTTTAAGATGTTCGGTAGCGCTTTGCTTTTGATTTTGAAGAGCATTGGCGTATTAATTTGTACAATTTTATTAGTAGATTTTATTTTAGACCTTACGTCTGGCAAAAAAAACAAATAATAATTACAAAGTTATCCTAGTTATCACAGTTATCCTATTTAAAAATCTAAAAAGACCATTAATAAATGGTCTTTTTTTAGTAATATCTTTTAATTATTTGAATAAAATATTTAAGGGTATATTATGAAAAAAAATTTAATTATTTGGCAAGTTGCTGGTTTAACCTCTGCAGCAATTTTAGGAACTCTTTTACACTTTTTATTTCAATGGACTAACTTAAATTTTATTGCGCCTTTTTCCGCAGTTAACGAGTCGACTTGGGAACATATGAAATTAGTATTTATTCCCTCTTTAATATTTGCATTTGTGCAGAGTTTTTTTGCTAAAAAAGAATATCCTTGTTTTTGGTTAATAAAACTTATAGGAATATTAGTAGGCACTCTTTTAATTCCCATTCTATTTTATTCACTAAGCGGAATTTTTGGCAAGCTTCCTGCAGTAATTAACGTTTTAATATTTTTCGTATCTATAATTATAGAATACT
>JAZUSI010000050.1:0-2853 GCA_045606665.1 Christensenellaceae bacterium | reverse complement strand
AAAAGAGATTAGTGAGTTTAAGCGTTGCACTGAAAAGACTTGTATATATAGGAAATGTCATAAATATATGCACTGCCTTAAACCATTAACCAAAGCCCCACAATCTTGGTGTTATGTGGAGGTGGAACAATGAAACGATTTCTTAACTTTATAGACAAGCATTTTTTATTAGCGGTGCTTTTATTTCCTATTGTTTGTATTACCGCTATTGCTACTATTGGGATAATACAATCTGCACGAGAAAATACAATATTGGATGTTATTGACACAGCAATCGTTATTAAAGTTGCAGCCGAAAAACAACTTGATTATCATTTTGTTGCAACAAGTTACGAAAAGCAAGTTGACGATATTAGATATTATCACACAGATTATATTGGTTGCGATGAGTTCCACACTTATTATTCAGTTGAGTATCTAACAGCAACTCGCAATTATGAAATCTTACAAATAGTGGAGGTCGCAAAATATGAAAAAGAAAATACTAAAAATTATTATTAAAGCATTGATCGTTGTTGGAATCATCGGTGCTGTCGCTGGCGTTTCCTACCTTATTTTATATCTTTGTGGATTCACAACAGTTGAAGATTTTACAAGATTAAGAGATACACTTGGCGATACATTCGGCTTTTGGGCAATAATTACAGCACTACAAGTTTTTCAAGTAGTGTTCTTGCCAATTACAAACCAAATTATCACTGTGCCTATTGCAATCTTGTTTAATAACGAACTATGGAAAGTCTTTTTAAGTTCGTGGATTGGCATATTTATTGGAACTATTATTCTATTTTTTATCGGTAGATTTGGTGGCGATAAATTGCTTTCTTGGGTATTGAGCGATAAGAAAAGTGCGAAGAAATGTGAAGAATGGTTGAAACAAGGTAAAGCATTTTATGTTTCTGCGATGCTTATACCGTGGATTCCAGACGACGTAATAACCACTATTGTTGGAACAAGTAAATACAACTTTTGGTTTGTGTTGGTGGTTAGTGCAATTACTCGTGGAATATGCACCGCATTTAGTGTTTGGGGGTTTGGCTACTTAACACAATTCTGGTGGGGTTGGATTATTCTTGTAGTAGGTCTAATCGCATTACTTGGTGCGACATTCCTTATTTGGAAATGGCAACAAAAAAGAATTAAGCAAAAAAAGTTAATGGAATCTGCTATTGATGAAATGTTTGCAAACGAAGAAGCAATGTATAGGGGGTTTGACAAATGAATAAAGATTACACAATTAAAAAGGAATATGGCGATTATGTCGCAACTTCTACCAAATATCCAAATATAATTGGTGTTGGTGAAACAAAAGAAAAAGCAATTAGTGAAATGTATATTTTTGTTAAACAATATGAAGAATATAAATTATCGCCATTAGAAGCGCTAAATAAAATCGCTTATGCTTATGGCTATGACGAAAATATCAAAATTATTGCAACTGCACTTAAAGATTATGAATTGATGAAACAAACAAAAGTAATTGTTGCCGATAAAAAGATTAGCGACAACGATTTAGAAAAACTTAAAAACCAAAGAATGTATGTTGGTAGTTTAGAACGATGCGAAGTTAAGCCATTACTTGACGAAGAAACCAAAAAGAAACTCAAAGCATTAGAGATTATTAAAGAAAAAAATGTTGATGTTGTCATCATTCGTTTAGCACCAAGTTGCAAATCATACAACAAAGTAAAAACCGATGTTAGCTTGGACTTAAATGAAAACGAGTTCAAATTAGTTAAGGAAGTGTTACGATGAAAGCGAAAATGCAACAGTTTGAAAACCCATATCAAGTTATGGAAAATGCCAAATATTCGGCTTTTCGCAAAAGAAGTTCGCTAATTGTTTGGGAAAAATGGGGCAAAGTTAAAAATGTATTTGGACCAGTGTTTATTAGAGCGATTAAAAAGGGCAAAGACTTTGATTTAGTGCTTGCTGACATTGGCTTTGGTGGAACAAAACGATTTCTTAAAAAGTTCGTGTGTAAAATACCAAATGCACGCAAGCAAATATATACATTAACTCTTAACCAATATGCAATCGTGTATGCGCTATTATCTAAAAGTGGAAACGCATATTATGTTCGTGCGTGGTGGGCGAGTTATGTGCCAAAAATCTATGATCGTATGGAAATTGATGAAAATGAAAGCGACAAGTTCACAGGAAATCTAAACGAATACGAAGAAAACGACAAAGACATTCTTGATTTATTACAAGAAATGGAAGAACGAAAGGTAAAGAAAAATGAAAAATAATTATTCAAGCATTAACAACTTAAAAAAGATTAGAGAAAGAAAAAAACTTACTTTGCAAGAAGTCGCAAATAGAACAGGGCTTACATTACACGAGATTCATTTATTGGAAAGCGACAAACTTGATTTGAAAAAGGCAAAGTTTAATACCATACAAAAGTTGTGCGACGGTCTGCAAGCGAGTGTTTATGACTTATTCGTAGATAAAGAGTATGCGAAAACATTATTATCGTTTACTAAAAAGAGATATTGCAAAGCAATAAAATAAAGAAAAATTAAATTGTAATTAAAAAGTGTTTGACAAAAAACAAGCACTTTTTTAATATATAAGTGGAGGTAAAATTAAATGGAAGAAATTAAAGTAAACATCTTTGAAGAAGATGAAGAAAGGGATAGCGAACAACCTAATCTCACACCAAGACAATGGCTACTCAAAAACTTTCTTGAAAAGTATTTCGTAAGTGGTCGTTATTATTCAATAGAAGAATTGGTTGAAAGTGTGCGAGATAGAGATAAAAACAAAGTTTATAAGTTGAACACTAATCCTTATGTTCACGATAAGTGCATCGCATTAAGTAGCGATATTAAAAACATAAATTGGAAT
>JAZUSI010000049.1:0-9712 GCA_045606665.1 Christensenellaceae bacterium | reverse complement strand
CTTGGCTCACAGAACGACATGGCTACGATCCGACTTTTGGAACGGACCTATGGGCGTGTTTGAAAACCCAATTTTTGCTAAGGGCACAATCGCCGTTGCTAAGTCACTTGCAGAAGCAGAAGGCACGACCATTATCGGTGGTGGCGACTCAGCTGCAGCTGTAACCCAACTTGGCTTTGCAGATAAGATGAGCCATATCTCAACCGGTGGTGGCGCTTCATTGGAATTATTTGAAGGTAAAAAATTGCCAGGTATCGAGTGTTTAAACAATAAATAATTCATAAAAAGAAAAATAATAACAAATAATAAATACAAAGGAATTACTAACAATGAGAAAACCTATTATTGCAGGAAACTGGAAGATGAACAAAACTGCTAAACAAGCAGTAGAACTTATTAACGACTTAAAACCTTTGGTTGCGAAATCAAAGCCAGAAGTTGTAGTATGTGTTCCATATACTGACTTGTGGGCTGTAAAGGAAGCAATTCAAGGAAGCAAGATTAAACTCGGTGCAGAAAACGTTGCTTGGGCAGATAGTGGCGCATTCACTGGCGAAATTTCAGCAGAAATGCTTAAAGAAATCGGTGTTGAATACGTTATTATTGGTCACAGCGAAAGAAGACAATACTTTGGTGAAACTGATGCAACGGTTAACATGCGTTTAATCCAAGCATTAAAGAACGATCTTAAACCTATTGTTTGTGTAGGCGAAACACTTACTGAAAGAGAAAAGAACAAAACTAAGAAAGTTTTGAAAAGACAAGTATTGGAAGGATTTAAGGACGTTACTGATTTCTCAAATATCGTAATCGCATACGAACCAGTTTGGGCAATCGGCACGGGTAAAACTGCAACTGCTGAAGATGCTAACAAAACTATAGGTTATATTAGAAGTCTTGTTAGAAAGACTTGGGGCGCAGAAGTTGCAAAATCGCTTCGTATCCAATATGGTGGAAGTATGAAGCCAACCAACGCTAAAGAACTTATGGCTATGAGAAATATTGACGGTGGCTTAATTGGTGGCGCTGCATTAAAGGCAGAAGACTTTGCAGCTATTGTTAATTACAAGGGCTAATAAAATCTTAAAGTAATTTTACGATATATAAAAAGGTATCACTTAATTCTAAGTGATACCTTTTTTGTTCAATAAAACCAATATTTATTTTTAATCAACGAGAAGTAGTTCTCCGATAGTTTCGACTATATCTTTTGCTATTTTAGGGTCAAAGAAAACTAAATTCAAAGATGGCGAAACTTCGGTAATATTTACAGCAGAATTGCTAATAGTTGCATTGACAATAGTACTAATGTTTATCGCATTTGTTTGGAAAATATTAGATAATATAACTAGTCTAAAAAACATATTGCTTTGTGTTTTCTTAAAAATTAAAATTAAGCCAAGAATTGCTAGAAAAACACCAAGAAATATACCAACATACATTATTGCTCCCGGCAAGACACCAACGAATGAGAGTATTGTTAATACAACCCCGATTAATAAACAAATAATCCCAGAACCAAGACTTTTATTTGGCAATTTTTCTGTTGAATAACCTGTTTGTACACCTTTAATTGCATCAATGGCAATTTCTTCTCTTTGTGAACCAACAGAAGTGTCGTTGACCAAATTGCTTTCAAGAATAAGCCTTTTGTCAGTAATTATAAGTGAATTTTTAATTAAGGTCTTCTTTTTATCTTCACCAGTCGTTTCATTTAAGAAATCCCAGCATTTAACAACTTTTTCTTTTTGAAAACGCTCTTGAATATTTAATTCTTCCATTATTTTCTCCTTATGTAAACTTTTTTATAATTATAATTGTATGTTTATAAAAAGTCAAGTAATTTTTTCTTCAAAAAAATAAAGCATCGAGACGTATCTGTTAAAATGGTTGCAATTATTTATTAACAATATTTTAATTTGAGTAAAATATCATATCAAATTAGAATAATATTATAATCTAAGCAAGTGAATTAACTTGCTTTTATTTTTATTTTTATGTATAATTTTTAAGTAAAAAAATTTTTAGAGGAAAAATTATGAAATCAAGACCAAACTGTATTATTATAATGGATGGCTATGGTGTAAACTGTAAGACAACTGGCAACGCAATCAAGTGTGCAAACAGTGAAAATATAGATGCTTTAATGAGTAAATATCCAACTACTATAATCGGTGCAAGTGGCATGGACGTTGGACTTCCTGATGGACAAATGGGAAACAGCGAAGTTGGACACTTAAATATCGGTGCTGGTAGGGTAATATATCAAGATTTGACAAAGATAACTAAATCGATTTCAGATGGTGATTTCTTTGCAAATACAGCACTCTTAAAGTGTGTAGAAAATGCTATAGATAACGATAAAAATCTTCATTTGTATGGTTTGTTGTCAAATGGTGGCGTTCACTCTACTATTGCGCACGTGTTTGCGCTTTTAAAACTCGCTAAGGAAAAAGGTGTGAAAAATACTTTCGTACACTGTTTTTTAGACGGCAGAGATACACCACCACAATCTGGTGTTGACTTCATTAAAGAATTGCAAGAAGAAATGGATAGAATTGCTTATGGTAAAATAGCATCTATCTGTGGAAGATATTATGCAATGGACAGAGACAATAACTGGGATAGAACTAAAAAAGCATACGATATGTTGACTATTGGCAACGGCGTTAAAAAAACAGATGCAGTTACGGCGATTTTAGATAGTTATGAAAATGGTGTAACTGATGAATTCGTGCTCCCAACAAATATTTGCGAAAACGATAAACCTATCGCTTTAATCGAAAAAGGCGACTCTGTAATATTCTTTAACTTTAGACCAGATAGAGCGAGACAAATTACAAGAGCAGTCTCACAAAAAGAATTTACTCCATACGTTGACCAAGAAAAAGGAAAACAAATGTATTTTGAAAGAAGTACAGGCTTTTTAGAACCTGTTTACACGGGTTTTGCAGTGTACGATAGTTCGTTTGAGGACGTTTTCGTTGCATTTCCACCAGAAGAAATAGTAAACACGTTACCACAATACTTAGCAAAGCTTGGGCTTACTCAACTTCATATTGCTGAGACTGAAAAATATGCACACGTAACTTTCTTTTTTAATGCAAAACTTGAAGCGCCTGTTGAAGGGGAAACAAGAATAGTTATTCCGTCTCCTAAGGTTGCAACTTATGACTTAAAACCTGAAATGAGTGCGTATGAAGTTACTGATAAAGTAATAGAAGAACTTGATAAGGGTATTTATGACGTTGTTATTTTAAACTATGCAAATTGCGATATGGTTGGACATACAGGTAATTTTGATGCAGCGATTAAGGCTGTAAAGACTGTTGACAAGTGTGTTGCAAAAGTATTAGACAAGATACTTGAACTCGGAGGAAGTGCAATAGTAACTGCAGACCATGGTAACGCAGATAAAATGGCTGAAGAAGATGGTTCTATGTTTACAGCACATACAACCAATCCAGTACCATTCATAATTGTGAGTGAAAAGTATAAAAACGTAAAACTCTATGAAGATGGTAAACTTTGTGATATTGCACCGACCTTACTTGATATGATGAACCTTCCAATTCCACAAGAAATGAGTGGAAAAAGTTTGATTATTAAGTAAAAATACTTAAAAACAGTTGAAAAAATTGTTTTTGTATGATATAATCAATAACACTGATGTTTAAATTTAACCTTTTAAGGAGATAATTATGGAAATGCTAACCATGCTTATGGCAAATTTTTGGAACGTTTGGCACGGCGGAGTAAAGCAAGCCTTTCTTGCAATTATGGCTGTTTGTGCAATATTTATAATTCTTGTTGTTTTGTTTCAACCAGGCAACTCAACAGGGGTAAGCGCCCTTGGCGGACAAACTGAAACATTTTTAAGTAAAAATAAGGGTAAAACTTTTGAACATAAAATGAAAAAACTTACAGTTGTTGCAAGTATAGTTTTTGCAGTTTTATGCATTGTTTTCGCAGTTGTAACTCTTCTTATTAGCACTATTGTATAAGAAAAAAATGTTTATTAAAGACGGTTCGCTTAAAAGCGCCGTCTTTTTTGTTTTTATAAATTAGTTTAAGCACTTGTATATTTTTAACAATAAACCCGTTATTATAAGGATTATATATGGTAAGAGAAATAATTGAGGGAAGATTGCAAGGCAATGAACGTGGTTATGCGTTCTTAATTCCCACGGATACAACAATTGAAGATTATTTTATTCCACATAGCGATTTAAGGGGCGCAATGCATGGGGATATTGTTCTTGCCGAGTGTACTCGTGGCGAGGGAGAACGAACGACTGCTAGAGTTTTAAAGATAATAAAACGTGGTATCACCGAACTTGTGGGGACTTATTTTTCGCATAAGTCAGGGGGCTTCGTTTGCCCGGATGATAAGAAATATTATAATGATATTTACGTGCCTTTTGGCAAAGGTTTAAGAGCAAAGTCGGGGGATAAGGTAGTCGTCAAAATTCTATCATATCCAAAAAGGCAAAACCCAGAGGGAATAATTGCCAAAATTCTTGGCCGTCAGTTTGATAAAAATACAGAATTAAAGTGCATTTTATACTCTTATAATTTGCCAGATAAATTTCCAAAAGAAACTATAGAAACTGTAAATAATTACAAAGCTTTTGATGGAAATGATATAGGAAAAAGAAAGGATTTTAGAGACCTTGTTACAATGACTATCGATGGTGAAGATGCAAGGGATTTTGATGATGCAATTTCTATACAAAAACTTAAAAATGGTGATTATAAATTGGGCGTTCACATTGCAGACGTTACCCATTACGTAAAACGTGGCGATGCAGTTGATAAAGAGGCATTTGAACGTTCGACTAGTGTTTATTTTCCAGAAAAAGTTATTCCAATGCTTCCTGAAAGGCTTTGCAACGACCTCTGCTCGCTGATAGAAAATCAAGACAGACCAACCCTTTCTTGTGTTATGATAATTGATAAAAAGGGCAACGTGAAAGACTATGAAATAACGCCTTCAGTTATTAACAGCAATGCACGTATGACTTATACTAACGTTCAAAAAATTCTCGACAAAGATGAAAAAACTATTGAAAAATATAAGTCGATAGTCAAAGAAATTTATCTTATGGATGAATTGGCAGACATTTTGATAAATAAGCGTGATGAAAACGGAAGTGTGGATTTGGACGTTAAAGAAAGTACTATAATCGTTGACAAAAAAGGCGAAATTGAGGTTTTAGCAACAAATCGAGATAAGGCACATAGAATTATTGAAGAATTTATGATACAAACAAACTGCACTATTGCAGAGTATATGTATTATTTAGAAAAGCCTTTCGTATATCGTGTTCACGGCGAGCCAACTCAAGAAAAATTGGATAATTTTTACGATTTCTTGCAAGGTTTAGGAATAAACGTAAAACGCAAAAAGGAAGGCGTGTATCCCAAAGACTTTAGTGCAATTCTAAAAAAAGCTGAAAAAACCCCTGCCTTTACGCTTATAAACAGGGTAATGCTTCGTTCAATGCAAAAGGCAAAATATTCTAGCGTAGATATAGGACACTTTGGGCTTTCTGCAAAGCATTATTGTCATTTTACCTCGCCAATTAGAAGATATCCAGTCCTAACAATACACAGGATAATAAAAGACTTTTTAGCAAATAAAGAAGATTTAGAAGAACGATATGGGGCATTTGTTGATTGTGTTTCCTTACAATCTTCAGAACAAGAAAAAAACGCAACCGAAGCAGAAAGAGCTGTTGATGATTTCTATAAGATTTTGTATATCAGTGGCTATATTGGCGATCAGTTTGACGGAGTTATCAGTGGAGTTACTAATTTTGGTATTTTCGTTGAGCTTGAAAACGGTGTTGAAGGGCTGATAAAAATAGAAAACTTAAAAACGAGAAAAAGACTTAATTTAGATGCAAAAAATTACACCCTTTCGGATGGTAAAACTACTTACAAACTTGGTCAAACCATCAAGATAGAAGTGGTGGGAGTTAATCTTGGGGATAAACGTGCAGAGTTTATTTTAGCAAATTAGTGAATAATCGTTGCAAAAGTAAATTATTTGTAGTAAAATAATATATTAGAGGAAAATCAATGGATGGAAAAACAATTTGCTTAAACAGGCAAGCCACTCACGAATATTTTATTCTTGAAAAGTATGAAGCTGGAATTGTTCTGGACGGAGGCGAAGTTAAGTCGTTAAGGCTTGGCAACGTCAACCTAAAAGACAGTTTTTGCATTATGCAAAATAATGAGTTGGTTATTAAAAATATGCATATTGCCGTCTATGAAAAAGCGGGTGCGTTTAACGTAAAGGATTCTCGTAGAGATAGAAAACTTTTATTACATAGAGATGAGATTACAAAACTAAACGCAAAGATAACTCAAAAGGGTTTAACCTTAATTCCACTTAAGCTATATTTTAAACAAGCGCTTATCAAAATGGAATTGGGGCTTTGCCAAGGTAAACACACTTACGATAAAAAGCGTTCACTTATGGAAAAGGATTTAAAGAGAGAAAATGAACGCCAACTAAAAAATTACAGATAACTTTTAAGGAGAAAACGTTATGAAAAACAAAAAGAGAATTGAAACCGTTTGCGTTCAAGGTGGATATACACCTAAGAACGGTGAACCAAGGCAAATACCTATCTATCAAAGCACAACATTTAAGTATGACACAAGCGAAGATATGGGAAAACTTTTTGACCTTGAGGCGAGTGGATATTTCTATACAAGGCTTCAAAACCCAACTAACGACTTAGTTGCGAATAAACTTTGTCAACTTGAAGGTGGCTCTGCAGCAATGTTAACCTCTTCTGGTCAAGCAGCAAACTTCTATTCAATTTTTAACGTTGCAAACTGTGGCGACCACGTTATTTCAAGTTCTGCCATATACGGTGGCACCTTCAATCTCTTTGCTGTAACTATGAAGAAAATGGGTATTGACTTTACTTTTATTTCTCCAGATTCAACCGAAGAAGAAATTGAAAAAGCATTTAAGCCAAACACAAAGGCAGTCTTTGGCGAAACGATTGCAAACCCTGCTTGTTCAGTTTTAGACATTGAACTCTTTGCAAAGGTTGCGCATAGACACGGCGTTCCATTTATAATCGACAACACGTTTGCAACACCTGTAAACTGTCGTCCTATCGAATGGGGTGCAGATATCGTAACGCACTCAACCACTAAATATATAGATGGACATGGTGTATCAGTTGGTGGCGCAATTATCGACGCGGGTAAATTTGATTGGATGGCTCATAAAGATAAGTTCCCAGGACTTTGCACGCCAGACGATAGTTATCACGGAATAGTGTATGCTGAAAAATTTGGCAAGGAAGGTGCGTTTATAACAAAGGCAACTGCACAGCTTATGAGAGACTTTGGTTCAATCCAATCTCCACAACACGCTTTCTATATCAACCTCGGTTTAGAAAGTTTGCACGTTAGAATGAAGCGTCATTGTGAAAACGGACAAAAAGTCGCTGAATTCTTACAAAGTAGTGATAAAATTGAATGGGTTAGATACTGTGGTCTTAAGGGCGACAAGTATTATGAACTCGGTCAAAAATATTTACCTAACGGCTCTTGCGGTGTTTTGAGTTTTGCTGTTAAAGGGGACAGAAAAACTGCAGAAAAGTTTATGAAGAGTTTGAAAGTTGCAGCTATTGAAACGCACGTTGCTGATGCAAGAACTTGTTGTTTGCATCCAGCAAATGCAACCCATCGTCAAATGACCGACGAACAATTAGAAGCAGCAGGTATTCCACCAACACTTATTAGATATTCTTGTGGTATAGAAAATGCCCAAGATTTAATCGATGATATTAAACAAGCATTAGACCAAATTTAATCTAAAAGGCATTTGTAAAAAACGTTAAGAAAACAAACAAAGGAGAATTGATATGCCAATAATCGTACCAAAAGATATTCCCGCAGCAAAAATATTGCAGTCGGAGAACATATTTGTTATGAACGATAAGAGAGCCGAAAAACAAGATATTCGTCCATTAGAGATTGCGATAGTCAACCTAATGCCAACGAAAATCGTTACCGAAACTCAACTTATGCGCTTGTTGTCAAACTCTCCTTTGCAAGTTAACGTGACTCTTATTAGTACGTCAACCTATGTTGGCAAGAACACACCTTTAGAACACCTTGATAGGTTTTACAAGAGTTTTGAAGAAGTTAAAAATAGAAAGTTCGACGGTATGATAATCACGGGTGCACCCGTTGAAGAAATGGAGTTTTCAGAAGTTAAATATTGGAAAGAACTTGAAGAAATTTTTGATTTTGCTAAAAAATCTGTCACAAGCACGTTGTTCATTTGTTGGGGCGCGCAAGCGGGACTTCATTATTATTACGGCATAGAAAAGCACCCACTTGATAAAAAACTTTTTGGCGTTTATAAACATAAAAAGTTGGTAGGATACGAAAAACTTCTTAAAGGTACTGACGATAGGTTCTTTATGCCACACTCACGTCATACAACCGTGTATGAAGAAGATATAAAAAAGTGTAAGGACTTGGTTCTTTTGGCAAGCTCTAAAGACGCTGGGGCGACTATTATCCGTTCAAAAGACAATAAGTTTATCTTTATAACAGGTCACGCTGAATACGATAGAGATACTTTGGAATTAGAGTATAAGCGTGATTTAGATAGGGGATTAAAAATTGACCCACCTGAAAATTATTACGTAAACGGAAATAAAGGCGAAATTAAAATGTGTTGGTCTTCAACGGCTAACCTAATTTATATGAATTGGCTAAACCACTACGTATATCAATTGACACCATACGAAATTAACGATATTTAAAATTTTGCCAAATAATTTTGGCAATATGGGGGCGTTATAGATTCGATTGTGCGATAATTGAAAAGGTATAAGCATACCGAAGGCTCGGCTTCGTTAAAACGGAACTTAAATTTAAATGCAAACAATAACGAATTTGCATTCGCTGCGTAATTAGCGAACGTCATTCTCTTTCTCGCCTGTTGGGAAGAGTTTTGGCGTCAAAAAGACAGGGTACTGTTATTTGAGTTTGATTTTACTTAAATAATCGACTTGAAAAATCAAAGGGCAGTTATCGGTTGCCAATAACCAAAACTGTCACGAAAACTAATTATTGGATAAGTATGTAGAAAACTTTTTTGATGCGTATAAGACTGGAGTGCAAGTCTCCACGTCTCCACCAAAAAGCGAATAAGGGCGTATCTTGCGCCCTTTTTTCATATAAAAAATTCAGTCACGCACGTCAGTGCGCTCCTTTATTCGTTAGAGAGTTTTGTAATACTTGACAAAAATATATAAATGGTGTACACTTATCTTAATTTTATTGTGATAACGGGAGCTAGCTGACTGTAGGGCAATTAGTTCCCTTTTGTTTTTTTAATAAAAAGGAAATATTTTATGAATGTAAAAAAGAAAAAAAACTTATCGACAACGCAAATTATTTTGCTTAGTTTTTTCTTGACAATAATGCTGGGGAGTATTCTTTTGGCGTTGCCTATCAGTTCTGCATCTGGGAATTCTGTCCCTTATATCGACGCTCTATTTACTGCAACTACGTCAACTTGTGTGACCGGACTTGTTACTCTTCCAACCGTGTCAACTTGGAGCGTTTTTGGACAGGTCGTAATACTTATTCTCATACAAATAGGTGGACTAGGTATTATAACTATTATGTCCGCAATAATGATATTGATAAATAAGAAGAT
>JAZUSI010000048.1:0-2826 GCA_045606665.1 Christensenellaceae bacterium | reverse complement strand
ATAACGTTTTCAAGGAAGTTACCCATACGTCCATTCTTAATGGTTTCAGGCATCCAATTAATTGAATTATTTGCTGCAATAAGTCTATCTTTAACTGCAGTCATCTTGATAAACCAACTTGACCTTGCATAATACAAGAGTGGTGTATCACAACGCCAACAGAATGGATAACTGTGTTCAAATGGCAATTCCTTAAATAGCAACCCGTCTTCTTTAAGCATCTTGATAATAATCTTGTCTGCATCTTTAACAAACTTGCCTGCCAAAATGCCCGTGCATTCTAACATGTTTCCCCTGTCATCAACAAGTTTAACGAAAGGAAGATTGTATTTTCTACCAACGTTAGCGTCATCCTCACCAAACGCCGGTGCAATGTGAACGATACCACTACCATCGGTAAGCGTAACGTAATTATCACAAACTACGTAATATGCTTTTTCCTTAAAACTTCCCTTTGCATAATCGAAAAGTGGGATATATTCAGTATATTCGTATTCACTACCCTTTTTAAGACTTACTGTTTGATAGTTTTCAAAGAGTGATGGAACGAGTGCGTTTGCAAGAATATAGGTTACACCATCTTCAGCAACGATTTCAGCATAATCCTCGTTTGGATTCATGCAGAGTGCAACGTTTGATGGAAGTGTCCAAGGCGTTGTCGTCCAAGCAAGGAAGTATGCATTTTCTCTATCTTTAATCTTAAAGCGAACGAAAACTGAAACGTCCTTAACGTCCTTATAACCTTGAGCAACTTCGTGTGAAGAAAGTGCCGTTCCACAACGTGGGCAGTATGGCACGATTTTGTGTCCTTTATATAAAAGTCCTTTTTCAGCGATGGTCTTGATTGCCCACCAAACTGATTCAATATAATTGTCGTCATAGGTAACGTAAGGGTTTTCCATATCAGCCCAGTATCCGACACGGTCACTCATCTTTTCCCATTCGCCCTTATATTTCCATACGCTTTCTTTACACTTTTTAATAAAAGGTTCGATACCGTATTTTTCTATTTCTTGTTTGCCGTCAATACCCAAAAGTTTTTCAACTTCAAGTTCAACAGGTAATCCGTGCGTATCCCAACCTGCTTTTCTCAAACAATGGTCGCCTTTCATAACGTGATAACGTGGAATAATGTCTTTTATAACACGCGTTAAAATATGCCCAATGTGTGGCTTGCCGTTTGCTGTTGGTGGGCCATCATAAAAAGTAAATTCACGGTTGCCTTCATTTTCAGCAACGTTTTGTTCAAAAATCTTGTTTTCTTTCCAGAACTCTAAAACTTCTTTTTCCCTATCTAAAAAATTTAGGGTTGTGTCAACTTTTTTGTACATATAAGTCTCCCAAATGATTTTAAAAGTTATATTTAATATACTTTATTTATTATATATTTAAATGCGAATTTTGTAAAGTCTTTTTTGCCTTTTCTAAATTTTTACTTAAAAAATACTTGCTAAAATTCGTTTTTTAGGTTAAAATAATATCGCCGTGCTATGCGGGGAGTTAGCGATGCCCTGTTATCCACAATTCGCTTAGTGGAGCAGAATGCTAGTTGAGGCTTTTCTTGTGGAAGGCTGTGCGCAATAAGGAGTGTTGATTTCAAGGTCTTATGCAACGAATCCCTGTGAACCGTGTCAGAGTAGGAATACAGCAGCACTAAGCAGTAAGATGCGTGTGATATAAGGTTGCTTTGACGGAGCCACCTACTGCGTTAACGCTTCGGCAAGATTTGTCAAGGCTAGATGCACGGTTTTTTTTGAAAGTAAAACGGACTGAAAATTCAGTCCGTTTTTTGTTTTATTTTTTTATTGCGTTATTTTGCATACCTACCAAAAACCCAAATTGAATCTTGTATTTGAGTTGGGCTATCCGTATGATGATATAAATCGTTAATCACAAGATATTCACTATGCGAAAAGTCGCCTCGGAGATAAAAATCAGGTGGATAATACATACTAAAAGTCGTGTCGTACTTGGCTTTATCAGCCTTAGTAACCTTCGTGTATGGATCGTGTTCTATATACAAATAAATGGTGTTTTTGTCTTGGGCAATATAAAACGAACCTTCAACAATCTCGTCGCCGTTTTTGTATTGAAAAAGTTGATATGTGTCAGGTTTAATCATTACGACTGTAAGGCTTTCTCCTGAACTTAAACTATACGTGCCATTTGGAATATTAAATTCATTGGCATATTTATAGTCGTTTGATTCTTCCTTAAAATCTTTCCCTTCTAAAACGTAACTCCCCATTTTATAAGGCAACTCACTAATTCTATATATGTGAGTATAAATCGTGCCGTCTATCATACCCAAGTCTTCTTCCTCAGAAAATATGGTAAATTGCGTGAAATCGGTTTCAAAATCTTCAACGTAACAGGATAGCCAATCTTCCTTTTGCTTATCTTCTCTAACAAAAATAAAGGTCAATGGTGTTGTAACGTCATCTCCATTTCCACGATATATTGCCCTAAATTTACCACTATACTTAGATACCCCATCTTCAACGTAACTAAAGGTCATAACGTCTTTAGACCCGTCAAAAGTGAAGAAAGTGTCCTCATCATTTAAGAGCATCCACTTACCCGTTGTGCTTTGTAGTTCATTATTGAATTTTTGAACTTGTGTTTCTTTTATAAAAAAGTCGCAACCTGAAAACATAAACAAGCATAACATTAAGCATATAATTGATATTTTCTTCATTTCTCCCCCTTATTAATTTATTCGTAAAATTAATTGGTTGATATTATTATAACTCTATTTTTAACTCTTTGCAATAGGTTTTTAATTTTTATATGAAAAGAGAAAATTATACTGTTTAAGCAATATAT
>JAZUSI010000047.1:0-5227 GCA_045606665.1 Christensenellaceae bacterium | reverse complement strand
CTTAGATTAACTCAAAAAAGCAAATACAATAGAATAATTTAAAACAAAAGTATCGTCGGCAAAAGCCGAAGATACTAAAATAATTAAGAATATTTTTGGGGGTGTACGTATATGGATATAAAGAACACGGTTGTTCCGTACGTTGTTGAACAAACTTCAAAAGGTGAGAGAAGTTACGATATTTATTCAAGATTATTAGAAGATAGGGTTATTTTTTTAACAGGTGAAATAAACGATGCTGTCGCTGACACGGTTGTAGCCCAACTAATCTTTTTGGAAGCAAAAGATCCAAATAAAGATATTTGTCTTTATATAAATAGCCCAGGTGGAAGTGTCACTGCTGGTCTTGCTATTTACGATACAATGAATTATATTAAATGTGACGTTAGCACGATTTGTATTGGTCTTGCAGCAAGTATGGGCGCATTTTTATTGTCAAGTGGAGCAAAGGGCAAGAGATATGCTCTTCCTAATAGTGAAATTATGATACACCAACCTTTAGGTGGTGCACAAGGTCAAGCTAGTGATATCAAAATTCAAGCAGAACATATCTTAAAGACAAAACATCGCTTAAATAGTATTCTTGCGTTAAATAGTGGAAAACCTATTGAACAAGTTGAAAAAGATACTGATAGAGATAACTATTTATCAGCACAAGAAGCAAAAGAATACGGACTTATTGATGAAATTTTAACAAAGAGATTATAATCACGGAGATATATGAAAGAAACTGAACATTTGCATTGCTCTTTTTGTGGCAAACCTGAGGAATTGACAAAACGTTTAATCGCAGGTCCTAACGGTGTTTATATTTGCGATGAATGTATTGAAATTTGCAGAGACGTTATGAAAGAGGAAAATGATAAAACAAATGAAAAAGAAAACGTTCAATTATTAAAGCCTGCAGAAATAAAGGACAAGTTAGATGAATATATAGTTGGACAAGACCAAGCTAAAAAAGTTTTATCGGTTGCAGTGTATAATCATTATAAGCGCATAAATGCTGCTAATGATAAGGGCGAGCTTGAACTTGATAAAAGCAATATTTTAGTTTTGGGGCCAACAGGAAGCGGCAAGACTTTGCTTGCAAGAACTCTTGCTAAAATTCTTGACGTTCCTTTTGCCGTTGCCGATGCAACCACTTTAACAGAAGCCGGTTACGTTGGTGAAGACGTGGAAAATATTTTGCTAAAACTTATCCAAAATGCTGATTTTGATATTGAAAGGGCTCAAAAAGGTATAGTTTATATCGATGAAATCGATAAGATAGCAAGAAAGGGTGAAAACGTTTCAATTACACGTGACGTTTCAGGTGAAGGTGTTCAACAAGCACTATTAAAGATTATTGAGGGAACGGTAGCTTCAGTTCCTCCACAAGGTGGAAGAAAGCATCCACAGCAAGAATGTTTAAGAATTGATACCACAAATATTTTGTTTATATGTGGTGGTGCATTTGTAGGGCTTGATGAAATCATCAGTAGAAGAAAGGGTACGACGACACTTGGTTTTATTGGTAACGTTGAAAAGGCAAAAGATTTAAATCCTAATATAATAAATGAGGTTCAACCACAAGATTTGATTAAATTTGGTTTGATTCCTGAATTTGTGGGCAGAATTCCTATAACGGTAGGGCTTCATCCTCTAGATGAAAAAGCTTTGGTTAGTATTTTGACAAAACCTAAAAATGCTATAGTAAAACAATATAAAAAACTTATAGGTCTTGATAACGTTGAACTTGAAATAACAGACGATGCAATTTTAGCTGTTGCTAAGAAAGCAATAGAACTAAAAACGGGTGCTAGGGGATTAAGAACTATATTTGAGAATCTTATGATAGACACTATGTACGACTTGCCATCAATGCCAAATATTGAAAAAGTTATAGTTGATGAAAAGGTTGTGACCAGTGGTTCTAAACCAACGTTAGTTAAGAAAGAGATAGCCTAAATGTTAAAAAATAAAGGAAAATACAAGTGATTTTCCTTTATTTAAAAAAATAAAAATTTTTCAAAAACATTGTAAAAATGTTTGACAAGCCTTGTATAATTTTATATAATATATAGGCTGTGTAATCTGGGATGATACGGGAAGTTACTTAAAATCGAATTTTTCGAAAGATAATTTCCGTTGACAAGTGTGGGGGCTAGACCCCTGCGACTAACTTCAATATAGGAATTAGCAGAGTCATTCGCAGCGACTTAAAAAAGTTAAGTATCGGCGAATGATTTTTTTATTATCAAAAAGGACACACACGGCAGAGTTTACACACATAAAAAGTTAGGTAAAAGGAGAACAAAAATGGCAAGTCAAAAAATCAGAATCAAATTAATGTCTTATGACACAGAAATGCTTGATCAAGCAACAACAAGAATTGTTGAAACAATGAAAAAATCAGGCGCAAAAATTAGTGGACCTATTCCACTACCAACTGAAAAGGAAATTGTAACAATCCTTCGTTCACCACACAAATACAAGGATTCACGTGAACAATTTGAAATCAGAACACATAAAAGACTTATTGATATTTACTCACCAAACGTAAAACTTTTAGACAGTATTCATTTGCCAGCAGGTGTAGATATCAAAATTAAGTTGTAAATTATAAACATTATATAATATATATGGAGGTGAACTTTATCTATGAATAAAGCAATCATTGGAAGAAAGTTGGGAATGACACAATTATTTTCCCAAGACGGCAAAGTTATTCCGGTAACAGTTATTGAGGCAGGTCCATGCCCAGTTGTTCAAGTGAAGACTTTGGAAAGAGACGGTTATTCAGCTGTTAAGCTCGGTTTTGGAGCAGCAGATGAAAAAACCTTGAACAAGCCACAATTAGGTCAGTTCAAAAAAGCAGGCGTAACACCTTGTAAAGTTATGAAGGAATTCAAGCTTGACGGTGCAGATGCAATGACAGTTGGTTCAGTTATTACGTGCGATACGTTTGTAGCTGGTGATAAGATTGACGTGTCAGGCGTTTCAAAAGGTCATGGATTTACCGGTGTTATCAAGAGATGGAATCAACACAGATTGAAAGAAACCCACGGTGTTGGCCCTGTTCACAGAGAACCAGGTTCAATGGGTGCAATCAGTAATCCATCAAGAGTATTTAAAGGAAAGAATTTACCAGGTCATTGGGGACATGAAAATGTCACAATATTAAACCTTGAAGTCGTAAAGGTTGATAAGGAAAGAAATGCAATCCTTGTTAAGGGTGCAGTTCCAGGTCCTATCAAAGGAATCGTTACATTAAGAAATAGCGTTAAAGCTTAAGGAGATTAGTTATGCCAAATGTTAAACTATATGATATGAAAGCAAATCCAGTAGGCACTCTTGAATTATCTGATGCTATATTTAACGCAGAATACAATGAAGCGGTTATACATCAATCAGTAGTTGCAAGACTTGCAAACGAAAGACAAGGAACAAAGAGCACTTTAACACGCAGTGAAGTTCGTGGTGGGGGCGCGAAACCTTGGAGACAAAAGGGAACAGGTAGAGCAAGACAAGGATCTATAAGAAGCCCACAATGGGTTAAGGGTGGCGTAGTATTTGCCCCTAAGTCAAGAGATTTCTCAAAGAAAATGAATGTTAAGGCAAAAGCAGTTGCGCTTTTCTCTGCACTTTCACAAAAGCTTAGAGATGATGAAATTATCTTCGTTGATCAACTTCAAGTTGCTGAAGGTAAGACAAAGGAAATGGCTGCATTCCTAAAGGCATTTAATTTGGAAAAATCAGTATTACTTGTTATGGATAATAGCGACGAATTAGTTATTAGAGCAAGCTCAAACATTGCAAAGCTCTCAACTATAGCAGCAAGCCAAATCAACACTTATGATGTTGTGAAGAATGCTAAACTCGTTATTTCTAAACAGGCCGTACAACAAATCGAGGAGGTCTATGGAAAATAATGGCTGCACGTGATATTATAATTAAACCGCTTCTTTCAGAAAAGAGTTATGCGGGTATTCAAAATAAGAAGTATAGTTTTATTGTAGCAAAGAATGCAAATAAAACAGAAATTAAACTCGCCATTGAAGAAATTTTCGGCGTAAGCGTTGAAAAAGTAAACACAGCAATTGTTGGCGGTAAGTTGAAAAGACAAGGCAGATATGAAGGTTATACACCTGATTACAAAAAAGCCATCGTTCAACTTAAGCAAGATAGTAAATCAATAGAGTTCTTTGATTCATTGTCTTAATTAAATTTGGAGGATAGATAAATGGCTATTAAAAGATATAAACCGACTTCATCAGCACGTCGTTTCATGACAGTAAGTGCTTTTGATGAAATTACGGCAAAGAAACCAGAGAAATCTCTTTTAGAAGACCAAAGAAAGAGTGGTGGTAGAAACTCTCAAGGTAAAATAACTGTTCGTCATATTGGTGGCGGTAACAGAAGAAAATATCGTATTATTGACTTCAAGAGAGCAAAAGACGGTATTCCAGCAACAGTTAAGAGCATTGAATACGATCCAAATCGTAGTGCAAATATCGCGCTTTTATACTATGCAGATGGTGCAAAGACATATATCCTTGCTCCAGTAGGCTTAAAGGTTGGCGATAAGGTTATGAGTGGTGCAACGGCAGATATCAAAGCAGGTAACGCACTTGCACTTAAAGATATCCCAGTAGGTACCATGGTTCACAACATTGAAATGCAACCTGGTAAAGGTGGTCAAATTGCTAGAGCAGCTGGTATGAGCGCTCAAATCATGGCAAGAGATGAAAAATACGTTACGTTGAAAATGCCAAGTGGCGAAATGAGATACATTCTTGCAACTTGCAAAGCGACAATTGGTCAAGTTGGTAATTTGGAACACGAAATTATCAGAATTGGTAAAGCTGGTAAGACAAGATATTTAGGTATTCGTCCTTCAGTTCGTGGTGTTGTTATGAACCCATGTGATCACCCACACGGTGGTGGTGAAGGTAAATCACCAGTTGGTATGCCTGGTCCAGTTACTCCTTGGGGTAAACCTGCTCTTGGTTACAAGACCAGAAACAAGAAGGCAAGAACCAACAAATACATCGTTAAGAGAAGAAACGGTAGATAAGGGAGGAAGAAATAAGTCGGAGGCCAAGCGGTCTTAGGAAGACAAATTGGAGTAGCAACTCCTTGGCTCACAGAACGACATGGCTACGATCCGACTTACAAGACCAGAAACAAGAAGGCAAGAACCAACAAATACATCGTTAAGAGAAGAAACGGTAGATAAGGGAGGAAG
>JAZUSI010000046.1:0-4132 GCA_045606665.1 Christensenellaceae bacterium | reverse complement strand
TTAGCATTTATTTACCCAGTTATGTTATTTATACAAAGCATTCCTGGTTGTGTAGTCGGTGGTATCTGTATTGCTCTTTATGGCTTTATAGCTGTATCAGGTTTGAAAATGTTTAAGGACGTTGACCTTAATAACTCAAAGAATTTATTCGTAGTTGCTGCAATTCTTATCCCAGGTATCGGTGGATTGACACTTAACTTTGGTAACCTTGGGGTTAATACTTTTGCAACACCATTAATTCAAATTTCTTCAATTGCTTGCGCATTAATTTTAGGTATTCTTACAAACCTAATTTTAAAACCAGGTAAGGCAGATGTCGAAAAAATAGCTACCTATAAGAACGAAACAGAAGAAACAATGTTTGGCGTTGTAGAAAAAAAAGAAAAGGCTGAATAGGTTATAATTATGAAAGATTATAAAAACGTTCATATTTTAGATCACCCTTTAATTAGACATAAGCTCGCAATTATTAGGGACAAAAACACAAACACAAAACAATTTAGAGAAATTATCAGCGAACTTGCAACGCTTATGGCGTATGAAAGTTTTAAGGACGTTCCAACTAAAAAAATCATAGTTGAAACACCACTTGAAACGGTTGAACAAACTGTCGTTAGAGAAAACTCTATTGCCATCGTTCCAATTTTGAGAGCAGGTCTTGGTATGGTTGACGGAATTTTATCGCTTTTCCCAGCGGCAAAAGTAGGGCATATCGGTTTATATCGTGACGAAGAAACGTTTGAACCAAAAGAATACTATTGCAAACTTCCTGTCGGTATTGAAGAAAAAGTTGTAATGGTTGTTGACCCAATGCTTGCAACGGGAGGCAGTGCTTGTGATGCTATCACAATGCTTAAAAAACGCGGATGCAAGAAGATTAAATTAATGTCAATAATCGGCGCACCAGAAGGCGTGACAAAGGTTGCAGAAGCACATCCAGACGTGGAAATTTACGTTTCTACTTTAGATAGATGCTTAAACGACCATTGTTATATCCTCCCAGGTTTAGGGGATGCCGGTGATAGAATTTTCGGCACTAAATAATTAAAACTTTACAAAAGAAAAAAGGCACAACCGTTTGGTTGTGCCTTTTGAGTTTTAATATAAAAGTTACAAAAACTTTTTTAATCTTTGTTCATATTCTTCTTCTAAAGCAAGTAATTCTTCAAGCAAAGATAAAACGCCTTCATCAAGGTTACTTCCTTCGTTTTTCATTGCAGTAAGTTCGTTTATGCCCATAACGGTTCCGTTAATCATCATTTCAGCCACTTGATTTCTACTGTTATTAAAAAGTGTTTTCATTTTAATACTGCTCCAAAGCATAGCTTTTTTTAACGGATTAATATCTTGTGGTTCAACTTTATTTTCAGCCATAAAGGTTGAAAGTTTGCCGATAATTTTTTCATATCCCTCGTATTCTTCAACTAGTTCATTTTTAATTTCGTCATCTTCTACTGCTGGGATAAGGTCAGAAATGCTTTGAAGGGCAATGTGCGCGTTCTTATATACGTCGTTGTTAGCTTTAACGTTGTATTCATTTAATTCCATAATATTATCTCCTAAAAAATTTATAAAAATAGTTTGTGAAAGGTTATAAAAAATATGTAAAAACGTTTGACATTTTCGTGTATTTAGTATAAAATACACAAGTAGCCGCACGAATGGGGTTTTTTAAGTGTGTCACAACCGCCCTAAAATTAAATTCGGCGAGACTGGTTAGTAGGAGGTATTCTAACATGTACGCAATCATAGAAAATGGTTCAAAACAGTACAAAGCAGAAGTTGGTCAAGTTATTAGATTTGAAAAACTTTCAGCAAACGTAGGCGACAAAGTTGAGTTTGACGTATTGATGGTTTCAGATGAAACTGGCATCAAAGTAACAGACGAAGCAAAGTCATTCAAAGTAGTTGGAGAAGTGCTTGAACAAGGCAAGGATAAGAAAATTATCGTCTTCAAATACAAGGCAAAGAAGAATGAAAGAAAGAAACAAGGTCACAGACAACCTTTTACGGCTGTTAAGATTCTTGAAATCGTTGCGAAGTAAGGACGGAGGGTATAGAATATGATATTATTTAGATTATTTGCGCACCACAAAGGTGGCGGTAGTACCAAAAACGGCAGAGATAGCAACGCAAAAAGACTTGGCGTAAAGAGAGTTAACGGTCAAGATGTTCTTGCTGGTGGCATTATTGTTCGTCAAAGAGGCACAAAGATTCACCCAGGTAACAACGTTGGTATCGGTAGTGATGACACTTTGTACGCTTTGATTGACGGTGTTGTTAAGTTCGAAAGAATGGGCAGAAAGGACAAGAAAGTAAGCGTTTACGCTAAAGAAAACTAAAAAAATTAACGGGTTGATATTATAATCAACCCGCTATTTTTTTAAGGTCTTATAAACGTCGCAATACTGCGTTTCTGCTTCACGTTTTGACTTCGATAACCAACAAGGTTTATCTCACCCAAAACGTTTTGCGAGCCTTGTCTTGCTCGTTTCTAACCCCTTAAAATTGTGTTAACAAGTCGCATTACTGCGTTTCTGCTTTACGTTTTGACTTCGAATAAATGAGAAAAAATTATGAAAAAAATTGTTTTTAACAACGACTATTTTAATATTTTAGATACGCTTGATTGCGGTCAAACCTTTAGATTTAAGCTTTTTTTTAAGGGCTTTATAGTGTTGTCAAAAGATAAGTGTGCTTATCTTTATTCTCAAGATAATCAAACGGTCATTGAATGTTTAGATCAAGATGAAGAGTATTTTTATAATTACTTTGATTTGTCTAGAGATTACGCTAAAATTTGCAAGAGTGCAGAGCAGGAAAATATACCAATTTTAACAAGTGCAGTACAAAGTGGAAAGGGCATAAGAATTCTCAATCAAGATAAAGAAGAAATGCTTTTTTCCTTTATTATCTCGCAAAACAACAACATACCACGAATTAAAGGCATAATAGACAGACTGTGCCACTCTTTAGGGGAGAGAAAGGAGTTCTTGGGAGAAGAGTATTTTACCTTTCCAACAGCAAATAAAATGGCTGAAAAGGATCTTGCTTTTTACGAAAACATAGGGTTAGGATATCGAGCAAAGTACATTAAAAACCTTGCAGATAGTATTCAAAACGGCTTAATAAAAGTCGATGATTTTAACAATCTATCAACAAAAGAACTAAAAAAACAACTCACTTCAATTTTTGGTGTTGGACCAAAGGTCGCAGATTGCGTGGCGCTTTTTGGTTTTCATAGAAGCGATAGCTTTCCAGTAGATACTTGGATAGAAAAAGTATATACTGAAGACCTTAAAGGAACAATTAAAGACAGGGCAAAGATAGCCGATTATTTGGTAGATAGATTTAAGGATAATTCTGGATATTATCAACAATACTTGTTTTACCATAAACGTCTTATTCAAAAACAAGAAAAAAGGTGAAAATTGAGCAAAAAATAATTGTCAAAAATGCTTGATTATGATATACTAAATCAAGATGAAAATTTAGATAAAATTTTATGGAGGCATAGATTTATGCAGTATTCAACTGAAGTTAAAGAAATGACCTGCGTTTGTAAAGGACCTCATCACGGCCCAGCTCCAATCCCAGAAGAAGGCAAATGGGTTGAAGCAAAGCAAATTAGTGATATTTCCGCATATACGCACGGTGTAGGCTGGTGCGCCCCACAACAAGGCGCTTGTAAACTTTCGTTAAACGTAAAAGACGGAATTATTGAAGAAGCACTCGTAGAAACAATCGGTTGCTCTGGTATGACGCACTCTGCAGCAATGGCTGCTGAAATTCTTCCAGGCAAGACCTTGCTTGAAGCGCTTAACACAGACCTTGTTTGTGATGCTATCAATACGGCTATGAGAGAACTTTTCTTACAAATAGTTTACGGCCGTTCACAATCTGCTTTCTCTGAAGGTGGCTTGGTTATCGGCGCTGGTATGGAAGACCTTGGTAAAGGCGCTCGTTCAATGGTAGGTACTATGTACGGCACTAAAGCAAAGGGCGTAAGATATTTAGAAATGACAGAAGGTTATTGTACTCAAATGGCTCTTGACGAAAACGACGAAGTTATCGGTTACGAATTCGTTTCACTTAAGTCGGAGCCCAAGGGGCCTTAGGAAGACAAATTGAG
>JAZUSI010000045.1:0-3699 GCA_045606665.1 Christensenellaceae bacterium | reverse complement strand
GTATTGTTACGCTTGTTAATGAGCTGCAATATTCAAACGCAGAATCACCAATATAAGTAACGCTATCGGGGATTATAACTGAAGTTATTTTAGAATTTTTAAAAGCAATATCATAAATTGATTTAACAGGCAAATTATTGTAAGTATCTGCAATTCTAATTTTCTTTGCCGTGCCTTCATAACCAATAACTTCTGCATAAGTGCCGTCTGAAGATAAATCGTATATTATTCCAACAGTTGCCCCTATAGGGGCATCACAAACTGTGCAATAGCCAGAATCATCCACCTCGTGCGCATTGAAATTTTGTTTTAAATCGCAACCACAAGTTGCTTGTTGCCAATGGCGTGTTTCATCATAAATATACTCGGTGGCATAAGTATGTTCTTCTAATTCACCATATTCTTCGCCACATACTGAGCATTCTGCTAATGCTATGCAAGTTGCTGTGCCACCATTATGGTCTTCAATTCCACTTTTGTCACCACATACACACTCATACCAATGTTCTGTTTCATCATGTTTCAAAATTGCATAATCGTGGGCTTCTAATTCACCATATTCTTCACCACATACTGAGCATTCTGCTAACTTTGTACATGTTGCATTGCCATCTTTATGATTTTCTTTTGTTTCATAAGCACCACATTCGCACTCATACCAGTGTTCTGTTTCATTATGTTTCAAAATTGCATAATCGTGGGCTTCAATTCCACTTTTTTCTCCACATTCGCACTCATACCAGTGTTCTGTTTCATTATGTTTTAAAGTTGCATAATCGTGGGCTTCTAATTCTCCATATTCTTCACCACATACTGAGCATTCTGCTAACTTTGTACATGTTGCATTGCCATCTTTATGATTTTCTTTTGTTTCATAAGCACCACATACGCACTCATACCAATGTTCCGTTTCATCATGTTTCAAAATTGCATAATCATGGGCTTCAATTCCACTTTTTTCTCCACATACACACTCATACCAATGTTCTGTTTCATCATGTTTCAAAATTGCATAATCGTGGGCTTCTAATTCACCATATTCTTCACCACATACTGAGCATTCTGCTAACTTTGTACATGTTGCATTGCCACCAGAACAGGTTTCAATAATGGTGTGACTATTGTCATTAGCACAAGTTTTTTTATGTTGACCATTACCAATTGAAATCCAAGCGCCATAAGCATGACCAAGAGCAGTACCACTTTCAAATGTATGCGCTTCATCCTTTACGCCACAAGAACAAGAATAGTAATATCTTGCCTTTGTTGTACAAGTTGCCTCACTTGCAAGAAAATCTTCAGCAACAACTTCTTGGTCGAAAGTATGTACGTGAGGGGCTTGACAAGCAGTCAAAGTAAATGCTGATAGACATAGAGTTAAAATTAGCGTTAAAGTAATTAGTAGTTTTTTCATTTTTGTTTCTCCTTAAAAAATATAATAATATTATACCACTTGCAAAATAGTCTTGTCAAGACTATTTATGTAAAAATATTCTTATTAAGACTATAATAGTATTATGAAATGTTTATTTAGTGAACGTGTAAAAGAACTGCGTTTGGAAAGAAAATTAAATCAAAAAACTTTTGCTGAAAAATTAGGGGTTAAACAATCGTGTGTTAGCAAGTGGGAGCGTGGTGAAACCCTACCCGATGCTGAAATGATTATGAGAATCGTTGAATTTTTTAACGTCAGCGCTGATTATTTGCTTGGAATTAAAGATTATTAGAACGATAAAAAAGGTGGTAGAAATTACAACCTTTTATTTTTGAAAAAATGCGAACATATGTTTGACTTTTTGCAAAACCGATAGTATAATAGCCTTAGAGGTGAAATATGTTGGATTATAGAAAACTTGAGATTTTGGCTGATAGTGCTAAGTATGACGTTTCGTGTTCTTCAAGTGGCTTGTCCGCCCTTATGTTCTTCTTCGGCACTCTTATCTCCACATTCGCATTCGTACCAATGCACAGTTTCATTTCTCTTTAATATGGTATAATCGTGAGTGTGCTCTGGCTCTTTGCCACAAGCAGTTAAACCCAAAGAGCAAGTTAGCAATATGAGTGTCAAAATTGCTAAAAACATCTTCTTCATAAACTTTTCTCCTTTATATGAGATATTTATATTATACCACTTTATTGTTGTTGGCGCAATAAAAAAAACAACACATAGGCACATTCAAAAATATTTAATTACATTAAAACTTACACTAAAAAACCTTTAAAATAAATTAGACACATCATAGGCAAAAACCTTAAAATGATGTGTCTAAGTTTTTAATTGTTGATTTTTAGTTTTTAATTAGTTTTTACTTGTTGTTATAAAGTTATAAAAACCTTAAAATCGTTAGTATTTTACTAATTATTTATTTAATGCTTCTTGCACTGCAACTGCGCATGCAACGGTCATACCAACCATTGGGTTGTTACCAGCACCGATTAAGCCCATCATTTCTACGTGGGCTGGAACTGATGATGAACCAGCAAATTGTGCGTCACTATGCATTCTACCCATAGTATCTGTCATACCATAAGATGCAGGACCTGCAGCCATGTTGTCTGGGTGAAGTGTTCTACCTGTACCACCACCTGAAGCAACTGAGAAATAGTTCTTGCCATTTTCGATTGCCCATTTCTTATAAGTGCCTGCAACAGGGTGTTGGAAACGAGTTGGGTTTGTTGAGTTACCAGTGATAGAAACGCCAACGTTTTCAAGTCTCATGATTGCAACGCCTTCTGGAACACTGTCTGAACCATAACATTTAACGTTTGCTCTAGCACCTTTAGAGAAAGCCTTTTCTTCCAAAACTTCAACTTCTTCGGTTGCTGGGTTGAACTTTGTTTCAACGTAAGTAAAGCCGTTTATTCTTGAAATGATATAAGCAGCATCCTTACCTAAACCGTTAAGAATAACTCTTAAAGGTTTAACTCTAACCTTGTTTGCGTTCAAAGCAATTTTGATTGCGCCTTCAGCAGCAGCAAAAGATTCGTGACCAGCTAAGAAGCAGAAACATTCGGTTTCTTCAGATAAAAGCATTTTGCCGAGGTTTCCATGACCTAAACCAACTTTTCTGTTTTCAGCAACAGAGCCTGGAATACAGAAAGATTGCAAACCGATACCAATGTTAGCAGCAGCAGTTGCAGCAGACTTATCACCAGTTTTTTCAGCAGCCTTCAATGCGATTGCGCTACCTACTGTGTATGCCCATTTTGCATTTTCAAAGCAAATTGGTTGTGTTTCTTGAGTGATAGTATATGGGTCAATACCATATTTATCACAAATTTCTTTACATTCATCAATAGAGTTGATGCCGTATTCTTTAAGAGTTAAAAGAATTTTGGCTTCTCTTCTTTCATAACCTTCAAATTGTGCCATAATTTCCTTTACCTCCTATTATTCTTTACGTGGGTCGATATATTTAACCGCACCATCTTCTTTCTTAAAGCGACCATAAGTGCCTTTTGCTGCTTCATACGCTTTGTTTGGTTCTTCACCTTTCTTGATTAAATCGGTCATCTTGCCGAGTGAAACGAATTCGTAACCGATAACTTCGTCATTTTCATCAAGAGCCATTCTTGTGCAATAACCTTCGGTCATTTCAAGATATCTAACGCCCTTTGCTTTTGTTACATACATTGTACCGACCATTGAACGAGCGCCTTTACCAAGGTGTTCCATACCAGCGACGATAACCAAGCCAC
>JAZUSI010000044.1:0-2379 GCA_045606665.1 Christensenellaceae bacterium | reverse complement strand
GCCATTTTTTTATGTTAAATTTTTTATTTATTTAATAACTCTAACTCTGATGATGTTTTCAACTTCTGAGATGTGTTTGATAGCGTCTGCAGAAACTTCGTTATCAATATCGAGAATAGTAACTGCAAAGTCGCCCTTGCTTTGATTGGTTAGGTTAGAGATGTTAATACCTTCTTTACCAACAGTTCCTGTAATTTCAGCAAGGATGTTTTGTGTGTTCTTATGAAGGATAACCAATCTATAATCGGTTGATCTTGGCATAGCGCAAGTTGGATAGTTAACGCTGTTTACAACGTTGCCGTTTTCGATATAATCGATAAGTTGCTTTGCAGCCATAACAGCGCAGTTATCTTCTGCTTCTTCAGTAGAAGCGCCAAGGTGTGGAATACAGATAACGTTCTTAGCGCCGATAAGTTCATCAGCAGGGAAGTCCACAATATACTTTGCAACCTTTCCAGATTCAGTAGCCTTAATGATATCGTTATTATCAACGATTTCGCCTCTTGCACAGTTAACCAAAATAACGCCGTCTTTCATCTTGCGAATTAAACCTGCATTGATTAAGCCTTTGTTTTGGTCTGCAATGTAAGGGATATGGATAGTGATATAATCACAATTTTTAGCAATATCGTCAAGTTCTTTAACAATCTTAACGTCAGAAGAAAGTTTAAGTGCAGCATTAACAGACAAGAAAGGATCGTAACCACAAACTTTCATACCCAAAGCGAGTGCAGAGTTAGCAACCAAAGCACCGATAGCACCGAGACCAATAACACCCAAAGTCTTGCCAGCTATTTCTTGACCAGCAAATTGAGATTTGCCTTTTTCAACGAGTTTACCAACTTCGTCGCCTTGACCTTTAAGAGTTTTAACCCAATCGGTTGCGTTAATAACGTTTCTTGAACCGATAAGAAGGGCTGCAAGCACCAATTCCTTAACGGCGTTAGCGTTTGCGCCTGGGGTATTGAAAACTACAACGCCTTGTTCAGCGTATTCTTTAACAGGGATATTGTTCGTGCCTGCACCTGCTCTTGCGATAGCAATAGTATTTTCATCAAGAGTATAATCGTGCATCTTGAAAGAACGGAGCATAATACCAACAGGACTTGCTACGTCGTTAGATACGTTATAAGTTGAATCAAAAATATCGTTTATAACAGGGCTAATGGCATTTAAGGTTAAAATGTTTTTCATTTATTTGTTCTCCAATTCAAATTTCTTCATAAATTCGATAAGCGCTTTAATGCCTTCGATTGGCATAGCATTATAGATTGATGCTCTCATACCACCTGTAACTCTATGACCTTTGAGAGATACTAAACCGTTTTTAGCTGCTTCTGCAACGAATTTAGCATCTAATTCTTCGCTTGGTGAAACGAAAGGAACGTTCATAAGTGAACGGTCTTTAACGGCAACTTTATTTGTATAGAAAGAAGAGTTGTCGATAAAATCGTAAAGCATTTTTGCTTTTTCTTCGTTGATTTGTTGCATTGCAGGAACGCCACCTAAATTTTTGAGCCACTTAAATACTAAAAGTGCCATATAGATAGGGAAGCAAGGTGGAGTGTTATATAAGCTGTCGTTCTTATCTTGAATAGCATAGTTAAGCATTGTAGGGCAGATAGGAGAAGCATTGCCAAGTAAGTCCTTTCTAACGATGACGATAGTAAGTCCTGCTGGAGCAATGTTCTTTTGTGCGCCTGCATAGATAAGACCAAACTTATTAACGTCAACCACTTCACTTAAAATACAAGAACTCATATCGGTAACGAGTGTTGCATCCGTTTTAGGAAGTTCAGTATATCTAGTTCCAAAAATGGTGTTGTTATACGTTGTATGAACGTAATCGATACCATCTCTAAACTTAATAGAATTCATATCAGGGATATAAGTATAGTTAGCTTCTTTAGAAGATGCAGCGATAGCCATATCGCCATACTTTGTACCTTCTTCATAAGCCTTTGAAGCAAAGTTACCAGTTACGATATAGTCAGCCTTACCATTTTTAAGTAAGTTAAGTGGAACGGCTGCAAATTGTTGAGAAGCACCACCTTGAACGAAAAGAACTGAATAGTTGTCAGGGATATTCATAAGTTCACGGAGCAATTGGTTTGCCTCTGCGTTAACAGCCATAAAAGGCTTGCTACGGTGGCTCATTTCAATAACGCTCATTCCGGTATTGTTAAAGTCTAAAAGTTCCTTTTGTGCTTGTTCTAAAACAGGCAAAGGTAAGGTTGATGGACCTGCTGCGAAGTTAAAAACTCTCATTTATATATCTCCTTTTAAGAAAATTAGTTTACGAAACGTAAATTATTTTTAATATTATACAATTATATTACATTTTTTTCAAGCGTTTTACCTACAAAAAATATAAATATT
>JAZUSI010000043.1:0-28263 GCA_045606665.1 Christensenellaceae bacterium | reverse complement strand
ATACTAAAATAAATGCTTAATTTTTTACATATATTTTAAGAGTAAAAACAAATGGTATAAAAGGCAGGCTGTGTATTTATAAATTCGTATATAAAAATCCCCAAGGTGTATAATTACAATGTATAAAATGGAGGGGTATATGACAGTTTGCGAAGCGGTGTCAATTAGGATTAAATATTTGCTTGCAAAAAAGAATATGACTCAATATCGTTTGGAACAAAAATCTGGGATACAACATGGAGTTATGAGTAGAATTATCAAGTGTTGCAACAAGGGCGTAGAACTAGGCACGGTGATAATGATTGCAAATGGGTTTGGTATGACTCTTTTAGAGTTTTTAGATGACCCTACGTTTTCCATGGAAGTAGTTGAAGCAGAGTAAAAAGCAGTATAAAAATAGTAAAGGTTTAAGTAAAGGAATAGGGTTTATGAAAAGAATACTCGTTTTAATATTATCAATTCTAGTAGTGTGCTGTGTATCGTTTTCGCTAGCAGGTTGTGGAGATGATAAGTCTGACAGTGGAAATGGTGGTTCTAATGGGAACTACATAACGATTACGTATTACGATGAGTTTACGGCAGAACCTCAAACTAAAGACATTTTAAAAGAATCGGTTGATAACGAATTTTCTTTAAGTAAAGTGGGGTATGCATTTAAGGGAATGTACGATTCAAAAACAGGTGGTGTTGAAATATTTAATAGTTCTGGAAAACAGATTGTGCCACTTGCAAAAGATACCACTCTTTATGCGCGTTTTGATAAAATCGAGTACGAGAAAGGGTTTGTCGTTAAACAATATGGTTCTATTGATGACAAAACTTTGACAGTTTCTATAGGTGACACTATCACTAGGCTCCGTGAACCAAACATGATGGAAGGTTTTGAATTAGTTGGGTGGAAATTGGGCGAAGATGGTCCGTTGATTTCAGACGGTATTATTGTTAAAGACGAATATATGCACGTCAATGAAACAACGAGTTCGATTTGGTTTAACGATACTAAATTTTATGCAGAAGTTTCTATAAAGAAATACATTGTTACTTTCAATTTTAACGATGGTAGTTTCAGTTCAAAAGAACAAATGATAAATCATGGAGAAAGCGTGACTTCAAGTATGGTTCCTAACGTGGTTGACGATGCTAACGATGATAAGGAATTTTTAGGTTGGTCAATGAGCAGAAACACCTATATTCCTTACGAAAATAGTGTGGATTGCAGAAACGTTACTTCAGATATTAACATATATGCTTATTGGAGATATTGGAAAGAGGTGAAGTTAATTCTCGTTCAAGGTGAGTGGGAAGAAACTGTAAAAATATATAACGATGAAGATTTCCTCATTCCTTCTTACAATTATCCTGGATATTTAAATGACGGCTGGTTCTATACACCACGTTTTGACAGAGCGCCTGTTACCGTTATTCGCTATGCAGACCGTTATGCAGAATATTATGCAAGATGGGCATTGGCAGATTATACAATTTCTTTTGAACTTAACGGTGGATTTACTGAAAATGGGCAAAACAGCATTAATGATATAACTTACCAAATGGGAGAGAGTTTTGAACTTCCAGAATTACAAAAAGATAATTACGTATTTTTAGGCTGGTGTGAAAAGAGAGATTTATCCGACACGCCAAAAACACGAATCCAATCAAATGAATATGGTGATAAAGAATTATTTGCCAAGTTTAGGGGTGATTTTAAAAAGGTAGTTTATAACCTTGATGTAGGTTCAATTGCCTTTGAATATAAAGACGTTGAATATGGTGCAGAATATCAACTCGACATACCTATTTATGAGGGTTATGGCTTTTGTGGTTGGTATTTAGATGAAGATTTTAGTGAACAACTAACTGATAAAAATGGTTTTGGTGTTAACACTTTAAAATGGAAATCTTCAGAAGATATAACTAACGTTTACGGAAAATTCGCTAAAAAATATTACGTAACGGTTCTTCATTCAATAGAGGGCGCTGGAACGTGTCAGGTTGAAGATTATTATATTGAAGGCGATCACGTTACCCTTAAGGTGAATAAGGAAGATCAATATAAAATAAAAGGCATTATGCTTAATAACGTTATGGTAACAACTAAAGACAGTTATAGTTTTGCCATGTTAAATAAGGATATGCAGTTTACTGTGGTCTATGAGCCAAATAAATATACCATAACACTTGCAAATCTTGATGGCGCATACATAAGTAGTACGTCTAAGGTTGTTCCTTATGGTGAAAAATATTCATTGCCTACACCTATTAAAGAAGGCTATAAATTCTTGGGTTGGGAATATGATTCAGAATATATGACCGAACAGGTTACAGACTCAAACGGAACTTCGTTAAATGCATTCACGTTTACGTCTAACGTTACGTTTACGCCATGCTTTGTATCAGACCCATCAAACAACGATATTTTAATCACTTCAGCAAGTGATTTTATGAGCATTGCTAACGCCCCTGATAGAACTTATCAATTAGTTAAAGATATTGATATGTTCGGAAAAACGTGGACGCCATTTGATTTCAGTGGAAAACTTAATGGTAATGGATTCAAGATTAAAAACTTATCGTTGGCTTCAAATAGTGGAAATCTTGCAGTGTTCAATACTGTAACTGGAACGATAAATGGTGTTACTTTTGAAAATTTAAGTGTAAATTCATCTTGTTATGACCACGTTGCAGTTGCCGGCGTTTGTATAACGCTTAAAGGAACGCTTAATTTGGTTTATGCAAGTGGTGCAGTTGTCGCAGATGATGGAATTACTGCTGGACTTGTTGCTATATTAGAAGGTGGTACGATTAATAATTGTACGAATGCTCTTAACGTCACTGGTTTGGCAAGTGAGGGAGATAGAGGAACTGCTGGTATAGTTGGTATCGCTAAGAGTGGTAAAATTTTAGATTGCGAAAACACTGGTAAAATTACTGGTAAATGGTGTACTGCAGGAATACTTGGAAGGACGGTTGGAAACACTTATACCGAAATTAATAATGCTGTTAATAATGGTGATATTGTGTCAAAAGGTGACCGAGTAGGTGGAATAATTGGTTATTATTATCATACTGGTACTTATTCAATCCAAAACTTTACAAATGACGGAAAAATTGAAGGTGTGAACTATGTAGGTGGTGTAATCGGTATGATTGAAAACACTTATACTAGTAGTAACAACAACACATATACTCTCAACCTTAATATTATGTCAAATAGTGGAGATGTGGTTGCAAGTGGTAATAACATTGGTGGATTGATTGGTAGAATTGTTTTAGAAGCATATAATAGTGGCCGTTATAACTATTATGAAGCAAAACAAAAATTAGTTTGTAGAGAATTTACTAATACAGGTTCAGTAACGGGCGAATTAACTGTTGGAGGAATAATTGGTTACGTATCAACTGATGAACCTTCTTCTGAACTTATTGGTTTTTTAAGTTCTGCAAAAATAAAAGCTACCGGAATAGTCGGTGGTATAATCGGCGAATCAAATAACGTTATTTTGCAAGATGCAACAAACTCTGGTACCAATTTCATTTTAGAAAGCACGTACATAGATGGCTCTGATAAATACCTTTATTTAGGTGGTTATATCGGCAGGGCTTATGCAACTAATGTTATTGGTGCAGTAAACCAAGTAGATATTTCTTATGAAAAAACAAGTTGTACAGGTAGTTATATCGGTGGTATTGCTGGTGTTTCAACGGGAACGTTCACAGATTGCGAAAATTCAGGTTTTATTAATGCACCAAACAGCAGTTATGTCGGTGGTATTGTGGGTTATATCCATACCCTAAGGGAGTATTCTCTACAAAGATTGTCTAACGATGGAAAAATTTGGGGAATTTCTTATATTGGAGGTATAATTGGTCAAATTAATAATACTTATACCAGTTCAGACCATAATACTCGAACAATAAATTTAAATGAATTTACTAATAATGGAAAAATAATAGCTACTGGTAATTACATTGGTGGATTGATTGGTAGAATTGATGCTGAAGCTTATAATAGTGGTCGTTACGATTATTATGATGGTGTACAAATGATAACGGCAAGGAAGTTAATAAATAACGCAGACGTTACAGGAAATATTTATGTGGGTGGTATTCTTGGTTTCTTCCATAGTGATAGTGCTAATTCAGAGTTTATTGAAGCAAAGAGTAAATCGAACATAGTTGGAACAGCATATATTGGTGGATTGATTGGTCAAAGTGAAAATGTGAAGATTAGCAATCCTGATAATAAGAATTCAACAATAACTTCAACTAATTCACAAATAGATGGTGGCAATCATTATGCATACATTGGTGGTTACGTTGGAAAGGCGTTGAATACACATATTGAAAATGCAGTTAACACTGTTAGTATTATTTATGATGGAGCTAATTGTAATGGTAATTACATTGGTGGTATTTATGGATATTCAACAGGTACTTTTACAAACGTGGAAAATAGAGCGATAGTAAAAGCGCCTAGAAGTAGTTTTGTCGGTGGAATTGCAGGCGAACAAGCAAAGCTTAAGGAATACACTATTAAAAACGTTAAAAATAGTGCTAATGTTACAGGTGTTAATTACGTTGCTGGTATTTTTGGAAATGTGGTTAATACGTATGTTAGTGATAATCACAGTGAAAGATTTACAAACTTTATTGATGTTACCAATGAAGGAGAGGTTGTTGCAGCTGGAAACTATGCGGGTGGAATTGCAGGTTGCATTAATGCAGAGGCAAGTAATAGTGGTCGTTACGATTATTTTGATGGAACGCAAGCATTTAGTTTACGAAACGTAAAAAATAGTGGAAGAATAACCGGTGTTGATTACGTTGGTGGAATTAGTGGTTATGCAAGAACCGATAGTACGAATGCTGAGGTGGTTTCGTACACGCAAACTGGTACAGTTAATGGAAGATCTAATTATGGTAGAGTGTTTGGTTTTGTTGAGAATCTAAAACTCCCAAATTAATAATACAAAGGAAGGACAAGAAGTATGGGAAAAATTATAACGGCAATAGTAGTAATATTTATTCTATTAGTTATGTCGGGAACTTGTGAAGACTGTGGATGTGGAGTCTCTTGTGGTGATGGTTGTGATGGTTGTGATGGTTGTGGCAGTTGCGAAAGTTGTGAGGACTGTTCTGAATCAAAGAGAGACGAGAGATATTATTTTGATTCTCATTATGGGGAAATAACGTTAAAGATTCATAAGGCAGATGGAACGACGGTTGAATTGAGTGGAACAAGAGATTCGTCAGACCCAAATTCAATATTTTATTATAGAGATTATAAGTATAGAATTAGGGGATTAAGCTATGCAGATGATCTAGGCTATTTCTATTCGCTTTCAATCAAGATGGATAGCACGATTTATAGGTTCTATGATGAAGACAATGGTGTGAGTACAATTTTTGGTAACAGGCTTATGTATTATCACAAGGATGGTTCAACCATTGATCTATATGAAACACGTTCAGAAATAACTTATAGCGTTAATTATATGATCGAGTTGAACGGTGTAAGAGAGCAAGTTTATTGTAATTATACCATTGGAAAAACTATTCTAAAAGATGAAATTCAAAATGCAATAGATAGAGTATTTAGTGGCTCAAGATATGACTTCAACGGATTTGTTATTGATGGAACGAAAAAGTTATTCGATACTGAAGGTGAAGTTGATAGAGACTTTATCTTACAATTCGGTACCAAAACGTCTATAACGGTTAAGGCTGTAGCTCAAGGACAAAAAGTCAACGTAAAATTACACTATAATTTAAGTGGTGTTGAAGATGAAGTTAGACAAGTTCCATTCAATATTGCATTGGATTCACTTTGGGATTTACCGATTGATAAGTTGGAATTCTTGGGCTGGTCTATTTCTCCTACAGAATTTATTAAATGGACGGGCGAAATACCAGAAAAATATGTTACTGAAACATTAAACTTATACGCAGTACATAAATTTTATAAAGAAATAACGATAGATGGGCAGGCTGCAAAAGTATATGAAGATAACACGTTATCAATAAATATACCAAACAATGCGATGGGCTTAAAAGAAAACGTTTCAGCAACTCAATATTTTAAATTTAGTAAACTTTATGACGTTGTTCAAGAAGGCAAGAATTATTATTGGCATATAGCAGGTTAAAAGGCTTTCAAAAATGAAATGCTTAAATATAAAATTATAAGGAGACAAAACAAATGAAAATCAAATCAAAATTGATAGGGCTTTTGATAATGGCTTTATCTACGTGTTTGCTTTTTAGTGTAGCGGCTTGTAAAGCACCACTTAAATTGAGTGCACCTACAAACATCACTTATGATGGGGAACTCTTTAAGTGGGATGCTGTTGAAAATGCACAAGGCTACATCGTTAAAATTAATGACGGTGCAGATATGTCTATTTCAACCAATATGTTTGGTCATAACGCAGGTGAACAAACTGTTACAATTACAGTAAAAGCAACGGCAAAAGGAGATGCTGTTGAAGCAGAAGAAGCAGTAAAGACTTTTACTTATCTTGGAAAGGTTGATGATTCTTCAATTAGCATTTCTGACAATGGTCAAATTACTTGGCCAGCAATTGCAGGAGCAACAGGATATGAAGTTAAAGATAATTTAACTGGCATAATCACTCCTATTTACGTAACAAGTTATGATTTACCAGTTGGCAGAACACAATTTAGAGTACGTCCTGTAGTTTCAGGTGATACAAGCAAGTATTCAACTTGGAGTACTGTTCGTGACCTTACAAAATGTGCTAAACCAGACGTTGCAAAGATTTATTATGATGGAACATACATTTCTTACGATGCTATTAACGGTGCAAGCAAATATCAAATTACAATAAATGGCATTCCTCAAGAAGATTTGGTTTCTGGTTGTAAGTTTGCTTATGAAGCTGGCAATTCAGACTTTACAGTTAAAATTAAACCTATAGGTAATCACTCTCAATCATTCGACGGTGAAGAATCTTTGGAAAAGAAGTTTGTGTTCTTGCCTATGGTAACAGGTCTTAAAATTCAAGATGGTGAAATTCGTTGGAATGGTGATGCTTCTAAAACTTATTTATTGAACATCAATGGTAACGAAACTAAGGTTAAAGGTTCATCTTATTCTGGAAGCCTTATCAAGACTGACAGATCTATGGAAATTAAGATTAAAGAAATTTCTGAAGAAGCAACTTACTTCTCAAACTACACTCATCCAATTACAGTTAAAATTTTACCTGCGCCAGCTTTGCTTTGGAGTGAAAATTTAGCTCTTGATGGACATCAAAACAACTTAAGTTGGGCTTCTATTGACGGTGCATCAGGATATACTGTAACAGTTACTAGACCTGATGGCGAAGACGACGTATTCACTTATTCAAGCGATATAATCAGTTTTGGTGAAGAATACGGCTTTGAAGAAGTTGGTACATATACAGTGACGGTAAGGGCAAATGCTCCAGAAAGTGGTGGAACGGTTTCATCTTCACAAGAATCTTCACCTTACACCGTTATTAGACCAGCTGCTCCAGAAAGAAGCTTGGAAAACTTTATTGTCAGCAACGATAAGGTATTAGCAGATGGCTTTACAGTTACTTGTAAAGATGCTAATTTGGGTTACAGATATAAACTATATAGAAATGGTACACAAGATGGTGAAATAAGCAGTAAACCTTCTTTCAAAAGACAAAACCTTATTTCTGACGATACGATTACTGCGCAAGAAGATACTTATGAAATTCAAGTTGTAGGTAAAATTAATTCACACAATCGTGTAACCCTCAACTCTAAAGATAAGTTGGCATTTAAGATTACTATACTTGCAATGCCACAAAACGTTAGAATGAATGGTTATGAACTTGAATATGATGACGTGGTTGGTGCTGAAAATAATTATTGGATTACAGGTGTTCAAGGTGGTAGTGGTATAGCTGGCTTGTCTGGTGGCGCAAATTTAGATGGTTACGTTACCGTTGGTTCTTATGATATGCAAGTTTGTGCAAGAGGTAATGGTTCTGACGTTCTTGCATCAAATTACAGCCCTGTTACTAGAATTTTCCGTTTGGCTGCTCCTACTAATATTAAGATTGATACTTCAGTTGCAGGAAACGGTATATTAAAGTATGAAGCAGATTTACAATCAAGTGTTGAAATTTATCTTGATAGAGGAACTGCTCCTGTTCAAAATAGCGACACCGTTCTTGAAAACATGAACGATCATATCAAAGAAACAGGAACTTACGTAAGCTTAGTTGCTGTTGCAAACGAATATCGTGAAGACGGAATATATTATATGACGTCAATGAGAAGTGAAGCAAAAGAATTCGTTAAGATTAAAGCTCCTACAAATCTTGCATTTACTAATACACATTTAACTTGGAATCAAGAAGGTATAAGTGAAGAACAAGTTGGTAAAATGACCTATGACGTTTATAACTCTGTAAACGACGTAAGATTTTCTCCATCACTCAGCGCAAGACAATGTGATATAAGCATGTTAGAGGGTGGTCATGAATACGAATTCCATATTAGAGCTATTGGTGATGGTGAAAGATTTATAAACTCTGAAATTTCAACAACTCAAACAGTTTATAAACTTAGAACACCTAGCGTTAAGAAAGTTGATGGTGGATATCAATGGAATGCAGTTGCTAATGCAACTTCTTATGCTATTACTGTTGATGGCGTTGCTTTCGATACTGCAATTCACCAAGCTGGTGAAACGTTTACCTTTAATCCAACCTCTGCGTTTGAACAAAACAAAACGTATAAAGTAGTTGTTACTGCTGTTGGTAACGGTGGTGTGGGCACACTTAAAACTATAAGTTCTGCACCAGTAGAAATTGATCAAAAAGTAGTTCAACTTGAGAAACCAGAATTTAGTGTTTCTTACGAAGGAGATTCGTTTGATCCAGCTAAGAATATCGTTATAACCGTAACAAAAGAAGTTGCTTTTGCATCAGGTTACAGATATTCTATAAATGGTAAAACAGAAGACGTTAATAGTACTACCTATTTATACAAGGCGCAAAATGCTGCAAATGAACCATATAAAATTTCAGTACAAGCGCTCGGTGGCAACTTTAACGATAAAGGTGAGTTTGTTAGCATTAGCCAATATCCAACAGCAAAAGATATCTATCTTTTAGCTGCTCCAAGCAAAGAAAGTATTGAGTTGACTCCTGATGGAATAATAGATTGGGGTGCAATCCAACCTGCTGATGGATATAAACTAGTTATAACCTTAAACGGTGGTGCGTCTGCTACAATTGAGGAAACTGGCAGTCAATGTGACTTGACTTACTATATTGATGAAGGGTATTTTGTTGGCATCAATAAGTATAAAGACGTAATTTCAGTTAAGGTTGAAATAAAATCAATTAGCAAAGTTTCAAATAAGGTAGATTCAATCACTATAGAAAAAGAATGGGTTAACGTTCATTAATATATAGGAGATAAAAATGGACGTATTCAGTTGCATACTATTTCAAATTGGTATATTTATAGTTCTGATTTACGCTGTAGGTTTTTTAATATCTCTAATAAACAGAATATTTTATAGGCTAACAGGTGGTGGCAGGGGGGTAACCCTTGCCACTGGATTGATAGGAACGCCTATTCACGAGCTTAGTCATGCGGCTATGTGTTTAGTATTCTTTCATAGAATTGAAGAAATTAAGTTCTTTCAAATACACGATGAAAATGGCGTTTTAGGATACGTAAATCACAGTTATAATAAAAGAAATTTATACCAAGTGATTGGCAATTACTTTATCGGCGTTGCACCTATCATGGTTGGCGCGTTAATCTTGTATTTATTGTTTAACGCATTGCTTCCAAATGCTGCGCTTGTTTTTCAAAAGGACTTGAATGCATTTATAACTTTACAGGGAAGCAGCCTTAACGATAAAACGATTGGATATCTTATTAGTGTTGCCGAAGGATTTTTAACAGCCGTTTTTACAGTAGATTTTGGCTTTACGACAATCTTGTTCATAATTATTTGCTTGTGCATTGCTATGCACATGAACTTAAGTGGCGCAGACATTAAAGGAAGTTTGGGAGCACTGCCTCTCTTAATAATTTTAACAGTTGTTTTTAATTACGTATTTTGGTTGATATCTTCAACCGGTTACGTGGCTTTCTTTGAAGGTGTGGTCGTTTTAAGTTGTTATTTACTCGTTATGTTAGTTTTAAGCTTACTTTTTTCTCTTATGATTCTTGTTTTCGGTGGAATAGTAGCTTTAATTAAAAGATTGTTAACTAGGTAAATAAATCTGTGAAAAAACAATTTAAAAATGAAAAATCGCAAACGCATATTATTGCATTTTGCGATTTTTGTATTTTAAACAAAAATTATTTTATTTTAATTGAAAATCTTTTTAATGGGTAATAGCATTCGAGTTTGTTTTTTATATTTGCAAAAACCTTCTTTACGAGATTGCCTTTTATCAGCCATTGGAATGCTGACAGAAAAGAATAAAATGGTGTTGGCAACTGCACCGAAGATTAGCCACCAAGCATTAAGGCAAGTGCAAACAACCGAAAGCCCAACGCCCCACCACATTAAAATTTCTCCCAAGTAGTTTGGGTGGCGAGAATATTTCCAAAGACCATTTCTAATAAACGTTCCATTAGGATTTTTACGGAATTTATGCATTTGAATATCGGCAATGCCTTGCATAGAAGCAGAAGCAAGAGAAATTAAAAGGAATAAAAGACTTAAAAGATTAAAGGAAAGTTTGTTAAGTATAGCGTAAACGGCAGGAACGGTGCAAAAATAAACCACAAGTGTTGGCACCATATGAATTCCCACGAAGTTTATGATTGGATAAAAATCGCCAGTCTTTTCTGAAAGCATAGTGTATCGCCAATCTTGATGCATGAGATTTTTAAAGGTATAAGCCCAATTTGCAGTTAAGCGAATTGCCCAAAAGCAAATAAATATGATTAAAAGAACGCCAAGTAAGTTAAGTTCTCTGCCAATAGCAAAGGCAATCAAAATAATAGGTGGTTGAACGCTCCAATAAGGGTCGTAAACCGATGCGTTGCTAAAAATAAGACTAAAAATAAATGTTAAACCAGTTGCAGATACATCTGCAATAAGAAGGGAAAGCCACCACTCGAAGTCAAGCGTACGATAAATATAAATGCCCAAAATTGTCGCCAAAATATACACGATAGTAACGGCGATAAAACTTGCCGTGCGATTTTCTTTTAATACTTTCATTTTTTCCTCTTTAGTGTTTAATACAACGAAAGATATTATATCGTAAAAATATAGTAATGTCAATTAGTCAAATCCCGATTATAATTTCTTGCAAAATAAAAAGTTAAGTGTTATAATAATTAAAAATACACGTTATAGGGGAACGGCAGTGTTTGAAAAGTATTTAAACGTTATAGACATTAACGCTAATGAAATTTGTGAAGTTGCAGACAGTATTTACGATAATCCTGAGACAAACTTTAAGGAATTTAAGGCTGTTGAGATTTTAAAAGAAAGTCTAAAAAAACACGGCTTTAACATAGAAGATAATCTAGTGGGGATTCCAACTGCGTTTAAGGCAACCTTTGGCGAAGGAAAACCACACTTTGGCGTTTTGGCTGAATATGACGGACTCGCGGGGAAAAGCCAAGTCGGTGGTGCTCCTAATGAACAAACTATTGAAGGAAAAAACACTAACCACGGATGTGGACACAACCTTTTTGCAGGTGGATCATTGGCAGCAGTTTTGGCTGTTAAGGAATACATAAAAGAAACGGGTAAAGGTAAAGTAACCTTTTTCGGTTGTCCAGCAGAAGAAGGCGGCGGTGGAAAGGTGTTTATGGCAAGGGACGGCGCTTTTAACGGCGTGGATGCAATAGTCAGTCATCACCCAGAAAGTATGTATATGGTTAGAACTCGCCCAGCGCTCGCAAGCATAACAAAAGATTATATCTTTACTGGTGTTGCTTCACACGCAGGCGCTGCACCACACAAAGGCAGAAGCGCGCTCGATGCCGTTGAACTTATGAATATCGGCGCAAACTATTTAAGAGAACATATGGAACTTACAAGCCGTGTTCATTACGCTATCGTTGACGGTGGTGGTATCGCACCTAATATCGTGCAAGCTCGCGCAGTAGTTAGATATATGGTTCGTGCAGTGGATAAGGCATCTCTTGAAAAACTCATTAAAAGGGTGGATAAAATAGCAGAAGGCGCTTCGCTTATGACCGAGACTTCGCTAAACTCTAGACTCTTAAGCGTGTATTCAAATCTTATAACCATACCAATCTTGCAAGCAGTTGCAAACGAGAGTATGCACGACGTTGAACTTCCTATCCCAACTAAAGAAGAAATTGCTTATGGCAAAAAACTTCAATTGTCAATGGGGTTAGAGAAAAGCGTGTTAGATGAAGAATATCCTTTCTCAATGCAAGTTTTAGACCCTGCGCCACCTGTGGCACACGGTGGTTCAACCGATACTGCTGACGTTAGTTGGGTTTGCCCAACCGTTCAAATGCATATAGGAAACTGGGTTAAAGGAACTCCAGGACATAGTTGGCAGTCTGCATCGCAAAGTAAAGGAACATATGCAAAGCGCGCTATGCTATACGCAGGCAAGGCCGTTGCGGGAACTATTATAAGACTATTTGAGAACCCAGAACTCGTAGAACAAGCAAAGATAGAACACTTTAAGAAAACGGGTGGGGCTTACGAGTGCCTTTTACCAAAAGACCTTAAACCAATGGCATAAAAAGCTTTATAATAAAAACACTATTGAAGTTTCAATAGTGTTTTTTTGATTTTAATAATTAAATATTTTTTAGTTTGCACTTAAATAAACCTTTCCATCTAAGCATTGAACAAAAGTTACAGGGCAATTATCAATCCACCTAGCTTGCTTGTCAATGGTATTCCATTTTTCAATATTACCATTAAAAGAGATATTCTCAAGAGATTGACAACCATTGAATGTATAAGCATGTATATTAGTTACACTGTCAGGAATTTCCACACTGACAAGCTCTGGATAAAACCAAAAGGCTACGTTTGAAATAAATTTACAATTCTGAGCAATAATTGCAGAAGTAATTTCATAATTATTTAACCCATAGAGAAATAAAAATTTATTGTTTTCATTTCCTAAATATTTTAAGCCATCTTTTTCTTGGAATTGTAACGATTCGCATTCATAAAATGCGTTTTTTCCTATATATGTTACGCTATCTGGAAGAGTAATCTTCTTAAGTGATGAACAGCCCAAAAAAGCCATTTCTTCAATTATTAAAAGGTTATTTGCAGTAATTACTTCCTCAAGGCTATTGCAACGTGGCAATAATTTTTGAGGGATAATTTGCAGGTTAGACAAATCAATTTTTGTTATTTTTTGATTTTCAATATACAAATCATAGCCTGTTGCCGTCCATGCGTATTCGTCATCGTATTTATCAGGGGTTGTTCCTTTTTCTATATTGAATAATTGTTCCAATGAACCTTGGTATTTTAATTCAAAAGTTCCCCAATAATTTCCAGAAAGGGCTTCTTGTCCGATATATTTGACTTGTGTCCCTATGGTATAACTTTTAATATTATTTTGATCTATGAAAGCCCAATCGGGTACTTTTTCAGCTTTGTCTATAACAACGTGTTCTAACAACTCTCCATTTAAGTAAAAATCATAGTTCTTGACAGGGATAGAGTATTTGTTGTCAAAGTCTATTGAAAGGTAACTATTTATATCTCCAATAAAATTAAACGTCCCACGTGAGCTGTGAGAGGCTATGGAATGAAATGCATTTTTTTCTATCTTTTCAATCGAATCGTACATTGTAATACGTTGTGAACTTACTGGCATGTCAAATGCTGTTAAACCGGCAAATGCGTTTTCTTTAATAACTTTTAAGTTTTTTCCTAAATTAATCTTAGTAAGTCCTTTGCAATAATAAAATGCGTTTGCTCCGATTGTCTCTACGTTGTCTCCGATAACCAAACTAGTAATTTCTTTATTCTTAAAAGCATTTTCTCTTATAGATTTAACTTTCAAGTCTTTATGTGTTTCTGGTATGACTATTCTTTTTGTGTTAGCAGACCCCATTCCTACAACTTCATAGTAATCGCTAATCAAGGCATATTCCAAACCTTCTGTAGGTTGTGGATTTTCAAAAAAACAAACTTCACAGTAATCTTCATTGAACTCGTGCAATGCTTTTTCATCGTCGATTTCACAACCACAAGTTGCTTCTTTCCAATGGTGCGTTTGGTCATATTCCCAATTATATCCGTGGCCGTTTGGCTCTCCATATTCAAATGTTTCTTCACCAATATTACCACAATCGCAAGAATAGAAATATTTCGCTTTTGTTGTGCAAGTGGCTTCTTCTTTTAAATATTTTGGAGAGGTGTCTTCCACTTCAAAAAGACAGACGTGTTGAACTTCGCCATTGTTGCTGGGCACAAAAAGGAAGCAACCAGAAAAAAAGGAAGCAAGAATAATAATAAAAGTTGTTGTTAAATAAAAAATTTTGTTTTTCATACAATCTCCTTAGTAATACTTAAAAAACAAATGCGACTTTTGTAAAACCAAAATTATATATATAAATTTTTCGTCATCTAAATATTATCTAAACTAATTTCTATGCTGAACTTAATCGTTTGATTTGGAGCAATGCTCTTATATTTAAATTTGTCGTCTAAAAAGCAAGTTGCAGGTTCTATACCAAGTGCATAATCGTGAGAAGCTGGGCTGTTCCATTGAATTAGACAAGGAAGAGTATCCTTGGAATACTTTAGGGTAAAGCACTTGCCAAGTTTTTGATTAAGCACTTTAATGACGTCGGTTTTGGTCTTTAAGAAATAGCAGGTTTCTTCTTCGTTGTCGATAGGCGCTTCAAATACGTTGTAATTAGCCATTTTCTTTTCGGCATAAGGCGTTCTTGGAACAACGCTTTCAAGGTCAGCCACAATTTTAACACCTTCATCAAGCATAGGATAGCCTAGGTTTGCGTGATAAAGTATGCAGTAATTTTCTTTTCTCGTGCCATTGTTTATGAGTTCATCATTAACAATAAGTCTTTGTCCGTCAATAGGTAAAGTGACTTTTCTTCTAAAAACCAAATTTTGTAAAAATAGGGCAGTGAATTCCACCTCTGCAGTAACTTCCAAAGCCTTTTCAGTTTCAATAACCGAAATTACCCTTGCAGGTATATTGTGATAACTGCCGTGCACTTCAAAGCCATCTCTTGCACCAATGCTGTCAAGTCCACAAGTGTATAGCATACCACCTTCAAAACGAGTGTCAAAAGACGTTTCTCGCATTGAAAAGCCGTTTTTAGAAACAAAACTAATATTCATTCCATTATGAAAAACTTGCATAACGTCAAGGCCTTTAGACTCATTTAGAAGGACTCTTAAGACGCCGTTGTCAAGTTCAATAACTTTTAAGCCGTTTTCCTTGCCGTCAATTAAAGTATAACGTCTTATATAAGCTTTTTGTAGTCTGTTGTTTTGGGCTTTAATCATTGCACACCTCTTTTATATTGATATTTTTTAGCCCTTACGCCAAGTGCGAGGGATAAATAAAATTAACATAGGGAATATCTCTAGTCTTCCAATGAGCATTACCAAAGAAAGCACGATTTTAGAAAAATATGAAAAGCCCATATAGTTAAACGTAGGTCCAACAACGTTAAAACCTGGGCCAACGTTACCGATACAAGCAAGCGTTGCTGAAAAACCAGAGAACACGTCATTTTGCAAATGTGGGTCAACTGATAGAAGTAGGGTTGATGTTATTACAATCATAACCCAAACTATAAAAAACGTTCTAACGTTTCTTTCGGTTTCGGTGGATACTGGTGCTCCGTCAAGTTTAGAATAAATAACGGCGCGTGGGTGAATTAACTTCTTAAAATCAGCCGTTGAAGATTTGCATAGGATAATCATTCTCGACATCTTTATGCCACCACCAGTAGATCCTCCACAAGCACCGACAATAGTAAGTACTAATAAAATTCCTTTAGAAAGGCTTGGCCACGTGTTAAAGTCTGCTGAAACAAGACCTGTTGTTGAAGATATAGACGTTACTTGGAAGAAAGAGTGTTTAAGCGCTTCTCCAAAGGTAGTGTATATATTTGACATTGCAGTAAATAGGTTAATAGCAACGGTTATAACTGCAACGAGTACAACTATAAAGAAAGTGCGAACTTCTTCCAAAGCAAAGGCCTTACTAACGCTACCAATAAGTAGCAAATAATAAATATTAAAGTTAAGTGAAAAAAGGAACATAAACACGGCGAGAACGACTTGTATGAAAGAAGAATAACTCATCGCGCTATCGCCCAAAATTCCAAACCCACCCGTACCTGCGGTAGAGAACGATAAAAGAAAACTGTCTAAAACGTTTAATCCACCACAAACGAGAATAATCACTTGTATAAGCGTTAAGACAACATAAATGCCGTATAAAATTCTTGCAGTGAATTTTAATTTTGTTGAAAGTTTATCAACAGACGGACCAGGTGCTTCCGAACGGAACACGTGCATAACGCCCGCGTTGTTTGCAGGTAAGATTGCGAGAACGAATACCAATATACCCATACCACCAATCCAATGCGTAAATTGTCTCCAGAATAAAAGACCTTTGTTCATGGTTTCAAGTTGAGTTGCACTTAAAATGCTTGCGCCCGTTGTTGTAAAGCCTGATACGGTTTCAAAAACAGCGTCGATATAGTTTGGAATAACGCCGTTTATAACAAATGGGATTGCGCCGAAAAGGGACAATAATATCCAAGAAAGCGCAACGATAACAAACCCTTCTTTTGCATAGAGTGTATTGTCTTTTGATTTTAACCTCGACAAAGGAAGCCCGATTATTAGAAGGGATAAAATCGGGATTAAAAATGCAAGAAGATTATTTTCTTGATAGATTGTTCCAACAAGAAGAGGAATAATCATTAAACCTGCTTCGATGAGCAAGGCCTTTCCAAGTATGGAAAAAACAACTTTATAATTCATACTATTCTATAATTTGATTTAGTTCGGTAATTTGTGTGTCAATTGTTAAAAGGATAACTTTATCGTTAAGTTTAATAGTTGTTCTTCCTTCAGGAAGAATAAACTCACCGTCTCTCACCACGCCACCGATAAGTACGTTGTGGTTAATATTTAAATTTTTAAGAGGGATATCGGTTTTATCAAACGAGTTGTCAACGTTAAACTCCAAAGCTTCTGCCATATCGTGAAGTTTATAAAGAGTTTTGATATTGTTTGAAGTATTGTTTTGGTTTGCACGAACAAATCTTATGATTTGGTTGGCAATAATATTTCTAGGTGAAATTACCGTATCTAAGTGTAAGTCACTTGCCATGCTTAACATTGATTGTTTTTCAACTTTTGTTATAACCTTTTGAACACCTTTATTCTTGGCATATAGGGACGTGATAACGTTTTCTTCATCCATACCCGTTAAGGAAACGAAAGCGTCGCTATTTTGCATTTTTTCTTCATCAAGGTATTCTTGATTAGTTGCGTCAAAACATAGTATGGTTGCTTTAGATAAGCTTCGTGCAAGTTCGTTTGCTCTTTGTTCGTTGTTTTCAACTATTTTAACGTCGATATTTGAGTCAATCAGTTCTTTTGCAAGATAATATGCAATCATGCCACCGCCGACTATAAATACCGATTTTGCACCACGCTTGAATATTTGCAACTTTTTAGTGACGTTATAAAGTGAAGTTTGCGCCGTGATTAAATGCACGGTGTCGTTGGCTTTTATAACAAAATTACCGTGGGGGATATAGGCATCATCTCCACGTTTTACAAGTCCAAAAAGGAATTCTCTGCCATATTCTTTTGCAATTTGCATTATCGGTTTATTGATAAGTGGGCTGTCTTTTGAAATGACGAATTCCAGCATAGATGCCTTTCCGTCAGAAAAACTTTCCACGCTTTTCGCAGATGGGTATTTTAGTACTTGAACAATTTCCTTTGCCGATTGGAGTTCTGGGTTGAAGAAAAAGTCAAGACCAAAAATCGCTTTCATATTTCCTACTTCTTTAAAAAGTTCAGGATCTCTAACTCTCGCAATAGTATATTTTGCACCCAGCTTTTTTGCAAGCGCACAGCACAAAATATTCTTTTCGTCTTGCATTGTGCAAGCGATAACGAAGTCTGCTTTTTCAACTCCAGCAGAAAGTAAAACGTCCCTTTCAAGTCCACTTCCAGTTATTCCGTTAACGTCGTATTTATTGACGAGGTTCTGAACGTTTTCAAAGTTTACGTCTATAATGACGATATCGTGTTTTTCCGTTATAAAATTAGATATTAAAGTTTCTCCAACTCTACCAACACCCACAATAACTAAATTCATAATCTTTCCTTTAGGTTACATAAATATAATATCATTATACCAAATAATAATCTCAAAAAACAATGTTTTTCAAAAAAAATTATTAAGATTTAAAAAAAACTAGATTTTGTCTAACGATTTAATGATAAAAATAACGCGCCCACGTAATAAAACAAGTGAGCGCGTGACAATTAAATTCTATTTTATTTATTCTTCTTCAGTTACAGTTTGTTCTGTTTGAACGTCTTTATTATCATAATAATTATTTGCAATCTTCTTTGTAATAAAGAGTGAGCCAATCATAATTAAGATACTTAATGGAAGCATGATAAGTGCGTTTGGAACAAAGCCTGCGATTATGAAGCAAACAAAAGAAATGATTGCAACGTAAACTGCATAAGGAATTTGTGTTGAAACGTGATTTAAGTGTTCACATTCAGCGCCTGCACTTGACATAATGGTCGTGTCTGAAATAGGTGAGCAGTGGTCACCACAAACGGCACCTGCAAGACATGCTGACATACAAACTGTACCTATTGCACTTGAAACAGGGAACATTGCGTCAACGATAGGAATTAAAATACCGAATGTACCCCAACTCGTTCCCGTTGCAAAAGCAAGTAGGCAAGCGATAATGAATACTATAGCAGGTAAGAATTTTTGTAAGGCACCTGCATCTTTAACCAAGTTTCCAACAAAGGCATCAGCACCTAAAAGCCCGGTTACGTTTTTAAGTGAAGTTGCAAAGGTCAAAATAAGAATTGCAGGAAGCATTGCCTTGAAGCCTTCAGGGATACAATCCATAGAATCTTTAAGTGAAACGGTTTTACGAATAGCCATATAGATAATGGTTATAATCAAGGCGATAAGCCCAGCCCAAGGTAGAGCAACGGTAGCATCAGTATTACCAAACGCACCGATAAAGTCACCTTTATAACTTACCCAAGTTCCACCGTCAGCAATTACAGCCGCTTCATTATAATACATTGTTTCGCCAAACATACCACCAACGTAAACCAATGCAAAGAAACTCAATACTATTAAAACGATGATAGGGAAAATTAGGTCGAATACTTTGCCGTTAGCAGATGGTTGATATTTTGTATCGTTAATCTTCTTTCCAGAGAAAAGGTCACCGTTAAGGGCGTTTTGTTCATGTTTTCTCATAGGGCCGAAGTCAAATTTCATAAGGATAAGAGCAATTACGAATACTATTGTTAAAATAGAATAGAAGTTAAATGGAATTGCCGCGATAAATAGATTAAGACCTTGACCGTCTTTAGCGTATTCAGCAACTGCTGCAGCCCAAGAAGAAATAGGCGCTATCATACAGATAGGAGCAGCCGTTGCATCGATAATAAATGCAAGTTTAGAACGGCTTATCTTATGTTTATCCGTGAGAGGACGCATAACTGAACCAACTGTTAAGCAGTTAAAGTAGTCGTCGATAAAGATTAAAACACCTAAGACAACTGAACATAATGCTGCGCCAACTCTTGTCTTAACGTGCTTTTCAGCCCAATCTCCAAACGCTTTAGCGCCACCTGCTCTATTTACGAGTGCAACGATAACGCCAAGTTCAATTAAGAAAATGAAGATACCAGCCGTGCCTGAAACAGCGTCAATAAGGCCTGTTGAAATCGTGTAATTAACAGTTTCAAGTGGATTAAATTTAGCCGCTAAAATAGAACCTGATAATATACCGATAAATAAAGAAGAATAAACTTCTTTGGTGATTAGTGCAAGACCGATAGCAATAATAGGTGGCAATAATGCCCAGAAAGAACCAATAACAGAACCACTTCCACCACATCTTTCACAGTCAGCGTGTGAATCTAGAACTTCTGGACAAGGTAAGATATTGCTTATGCCGTCAGTCAAAACTGCAACTAATAGTAGGACAATAATAACAGCGCCTGCAATCAAGGTCGCAAGCGTCTTGCCCGATAGTTTTGATTTTGAGTTTAACATACCCTTTCTCCTTTGTAAAAATTTTAAATAAAAAAATCACGATACTATTAAATATCGTGAAAACATTTAATAGCCCAACGCAAAAACTTTGCGACAGTCAAACGCATATTCTGCGTTTGCCCAGATATTTTTTCTTTGGCGAGAAAAAACTCTTCGGCAACTTTCCCTATATCTACCTATCAATTGCCAAAATATAGCAGTTTAATGAAAGTTGCGCCTCTATTTGTGAATATTTATTTGTTATAGTGTATAGTATTTTCACATATTTGTCAATGCTTTTTAATAAAATAAATTTTTTGCCCTTATTTTTATAAAAAATAACAATTACAAAAAGGGCGTCAATTTTCTTGACAAAGTTTAAAATATTTGTCATACTATTATTGACAAATAAAGAAGTCTTTGCATAACTGACGGATAAACGTGAATAACACGATGAAGTGCAAAGCATAAAGTCGACCGTCTGGGCAAAGCAGTTTATATAACTGATTTGCCTTTTTTATGATATAATGCTCAAAAAGGAGATTATTATGGAACACGAAAACTGGAAAGGATTTAAAAACGGGCTTTGGAAAGATGAAATAAACGTGCGTGATTTCATACAAACCAACTATAAGGAATATACTGGAAACGCTGACTTTTTGTCGGGCGCAACCGAAAGAACTTCTAAAATGATGGAAAAAGTTCAAGCACTCTTTAAATTGGAAAGGGAAAAGGGTGGAGTATTAGACGTTGATACTAACACGGTAACATCACTTAGAAACTTTGCTCCTGGATACGTTGATAAGGATAACGAAATTATCGTTGGATTGCAAACTGACGCGCCACTTAAAAGGGGAATAAATCCTTTTGGTGGTATGAGAATGGCTCGCCAAGCGTGTGAAGCATATGGATACAAAATCAGCGATGAAGTTGAACGCGCCTTTTCTTATAAAACCACGCATAACGACGGAGTATTTAGTGCATATAGCGATGAAATGCGTCTTGCGAGAAGATGTCACGTTATAACAGGGCTTCCCGATGCATATGGAAGGGGCAGAATTATAGGAGACTATCGTCGTGTTGCCCTATATGGTGTGGATAAAATCATAGAAGAAAAGGATAAGGATAGACGTAAACTAGATAAAGTTCAATTTTCTGTGGATAGCATAAGATTAAGAGAGGAAATTTTCCGTCAAATTAGATTTTTAGGTTATCTAAAAGATATGGCTTTAAGTTATGGTTATGACATCAGTGGGCCAGCAAAGAACGCAGTAGAAGCAGTGCAATGGACGTATTTTGCTTACCTTGCTGCTATTAAAGAACAAAATGGTGCGGCAATGTCGCTCGGCAGAGTTGCAACCTTCTTTGATATCTATATTGAAAGGGATATTCAAAATGGCGTATTAACTGAAGAAAAAGCACAAGAAATTATAGATGATTTCGTTATAAAACTACGATTAGCAAGACACCTTCGTACCCCAGAATATAACGAGCTATTCGGTGGTGATCCTATGTGGATAACAGAAGCAATCGGTGGCATGGGATTAGATGGAAGAACTCTCGTTACAAAGAGCAGTTTTAGAATGCTCAATACCCTTTATACTTTGGGCTCGGCACCAGAACCAAACTTAACTATACTTTGGTCAACAGCGCTTCCTGAAAACTTCAAAAAGTTCTGTGCAAAGGTTTCGGTTGACACCGATTCTATTCAATATGAAAATGATGATTTGATGCGTCCACTTCACGGTGATGACTATGCTATTGCTTGTTGTGTTTCTGCAATGACAATAGGAAAACAAATGCAATTCTTCGGCGCAAGATGTAACTTGCCAAAACTACTTTTAATAGCTTTAAATGGTGGATATGATACCACCAGTGGTATTCATATCGGACCACAAATGTCCGTGCTTGATGGGGATAAACTCGATTTTGATACGGTTATGCAAAGATATAAAATTTATATATCTTGGCTTGCAAACTTATACGTTAACACTATGAACGTGATTCACTACATGCACGATAAGTATGCGTATGAAAAAATTCAAATGGCGCTTCACGATACCGAAGTAGAACGCCTTATGGCTTTTGGCGTTGCAGGACTTTCTGTTGTTGCAGACTCGTTGAGTGCCGTTAAATACGCTAAAGTTCTTCCTATAAAAGATGAGAACGGATATATAGTTGACTTTGATACTCAAGGCGAATTCCCAAAATTTGGCAATGATGACGATAGAGTAGATTTACTTGCAAAGGAAATGACTCATTTATTTATTACAGAACTTAAGAAAACACCAACTTATCGTAATGCTAAGCACACGCTTTCAGCCCTTACCATTACTTCAAACGTAATGTACGGAAAGAACACGGGCGCAACACCTGATGGAAGAAAGAATGGCGAGCCTTTTGCACCGGGTGCAAACCCAATGCATAATCGTGAAGAAAACGGCGCTTTGGCATCGCTTAACTCTATAACAAAACTTTCTTACGATGATTGTAGAGATGGTATCTCAAATACCTTCTCTATTACGCCACAAGCACTTGGCAAGACCGAGCAAGAGAGGATTGATAATTTATCTCGCGTTTTAGATGGTTATTTTGCCAAAAAAGCGCATCACATCAACGTGAACGTGCTTAATAGAGAAACGCTTATCAAGGCTTATGAAAGCCCAGAAGATTATCCAAACTTAACAATTCGTGTTTCTGGGTATGCCGTTAACTTTAATAAACTTTCTCGCGAACAACAAAGAGAAGTTATATCAAGGACTTTCCACGAAAACGTATGATAGGCAAAATTCATTCCTTTCAAAGTCTTGGTACGGTAGATGGGCCAGGTGTAAGGTACGTGGTATTTATGCAAGGATGTCCACTACGTTGCAAATGCTGTCATAACCCTGATACTTGGGATTATTCTGGTGGTAAAGAATATTTGGCTAGCCAAGTTTTAGATAAAGCAATAAGGTTTAAGGAATATTTTGGAAAAGACGGTGGAATAACCGTTTCTGGTGGGGAGCCACTCTTGCAAAGCGAATTTATCACTGAACTTTTTTCTCTTTGTCATCAAAATGGTATAAACACGTGTCTTGACACGGCTGGATGCGTTATAAACGACTCTGTTAAAGACTTACTTAAAGAAACCGATAGGGTGTTGCTTGATATAAAATATACGAGCGATGAAGAATACAAACAAAACGTCGGGTGTAATTTCAGCGAAGTGTTAGAGTTTTTAAGGCTTTTAGATAGTATGAACCTGCCAACGACCATAAGGCAGGTTATAATACCGAGTGTTAACGATAGTGAAGAGAATATAAAAAGGCTTAAGGAAATTGTGAACAAGCATAAATGCGTGGATAAAATAGAACTTTTGCCGTTTAGAAAGATTTGCCAAGTTAAGTATGACAATATGAAACTTGATTTTCCGTTTTGTGATAAAAAAGAACCAACGGCAGAATGTATGAAAAAATTGAACGATTTATTAAAATGAATAAAAGGACGAAATCTTCGTCCTTTTATTGTTTTTTGATATAGTATTTGTTATAATCTAACTATGAAAGAGTTTGTATTTATTGTCGATGAAAAATTTAATAATTATAAATGTATAGATTTTTTAAAGTCAATAGGAATTTCCACCGAAATTATAGGAAAGGTAAAGTTTGGTGGTATTTTTGTTGATGGCAAAAAAATTTCTAATATAAACGATAGGGTAAAACTAAACGAAAAAGTTAAAATCGTTCTTCCTGAAGATTCGCCTAACCTTTATATAACTCCAAAGAAAGAAAAATTACAAATAATCTTTGAAGATAATTATATGCTTGCCGTAAAAAAAGAAAAAGGTATTTTAACCCACTCTTCAAAGGGCAACAACGCGCTTTCGCTTGAAGAAATAGTCTGTGGATATTTCTTGCCAAATCCCTTTACTTTTCGCCCAATAAATAGGCTCGATAGGGACACTAGTGGTATAGTTTTAATAGCAAAGGATATGCTGACTGCAAGTCTTCTAAGTGAACAAATGAAAAATGGCAATATTAAAAAGACTTATTCAGCATTAGTTTTGGGAAAACCAAAAGAAAAGCACTTTTTTATAGAAAAGCCTATTAAACGCATAAGTGAAAATAGTATGAAAAGGGTTGTTGCTAATGACGGACAGTATGCTAAAACTGAGTGCAACGTGATTGGCGAATTAGATGGTGGACTGACCGTTGTCGATGCAAAACTTCACACGGGAAGAACGCATCAAATAAGGGTGCATTTATCTTCTATTGGTTTGCCACTTTACGCTGACGCATTGTATGGCGAAAAGATAGAAGGCAAAACTTATAATTTGCACGCAAAAAGCCTTGAATTTACCCACCCGTTTACAAAAGAGAAAATTAAGCTCGTTTGCGAGTTGTAGAAAAATAAAAGCACTGCTACAGCAGTGCTTTTAACTTTTACAAATTGTCTAAATAAAACTAACAAGGTCTTCAATTTCATCTAACAGGTCAAATATGTTGTTGTCACTCGTTTCAATTTCCGAAGAAAAGAAACGGCAAACTTCTATTAAAGTATCAAGGTCTTTTTTCTCGTTTAGACTAAATATGTGGTTAATCATGTTAAAGCACAATATTACAAACGCAAGCCTAATCCTTAAATCAAGCAGGTCAATGGCACGCGATAGGTGACGGAAAGTCATATAACATAAAAGTTGTTCAAATTCAAGTTCAAATCCACTTTCTATTTGGGCAAATTGCTCTGCTTTTGGAATGTTATTAAAGGAAAACTCGTTAATGCTTAGTTTTTCTAAAGAACAAAAATTTTCAAGCCACTCGTTAAAAGATTTCTTTTCTAAATTTATATCGCAAGTTCTATTTAATAAAAAAAGTTTCTCTTCTGTAGAAGTTTTTCGGTTTTGTAAAATAGTGATAATTTTTTTTCTAAACTTTAAGACTTTTCGTTCAAAACGCGAAAGGAGACTTTTCTTTTCATCGTCCTTAACAAGTACAAGTTTCATTTTCTTTTTTGAAGAAAGGATAACTCTACACGCTTCTTCGCAATAAAGCCCCAACCCCGTTTCAGTAACCTCTGTAAAAAAGGTCTTAAATCTCGGGTGTGTTTTACAAGTCTTGCAAAGCGCCTTTTCACCATAGTTTTTTATGACGTGGCAGAGATTATCGCCGTCTAAAAACGGACAACGTAAAAGTTGGTTTAACTTAAATGTTTGTCCTAAAAAATTGTCCTCATTAAACCTTGTATCTGTTTCTTTTAAGGTTTGATAAGAAGAAAAGGTTTTTTTATCAATATCAATTTGCCAACCTATGCAACAGTTATGCTTGCAACTTCCTGCAATGCAAGAAAAATTTTTGCTGTAGTTAAATTCATAGTGTTTCATATATAATATTTTAATAGAAAATTGTCAAAAAAACAAGCATAATGTTAGGTTAAACCGAAATTCTGCACATATTATTTTTTGTTAATAATAAACTTGCATTTAATTTTCGTTGATGATATAATTAAGAAAGTGGAGTAGATTATGGAAATTAATGCAAAACAAAGGGAAAATCACGGCAAAATAGCAAGTATTATAGGAATACTTGCAAACGTAATTTTGGCTGGTGCAAAGATTGCAGTTGGCTTTCTTTTCGGTGTGCTTTCGCTTATGGCAGACGGGTTTAATAACCTTTCGGACTGTGGAAGCAGTTTGATGTCTTTCGTTTCGTTTAAATTATCGAACAAGCCTGCAGATAAAGAACACCCTTTTGGGCACGAAAGAATTGAATACGTCTTGTCAATGGTGGTCGCTTTCTTAATTTTAATGATTGCTTTTGAACTTTTAAAAGAATCAATCGGCAAAATCGTAAGCCCAACTGAACTTTCTTTTTCAATTATAATAATTATAGTCTTGGGCGTTTCAATTTTGGCAAAACTCTCGCTCTTTTTCTATAATATGAGCGTGGCTAAAAAGATTAACTCTCAAATTCTAAAAGCAACGGCTATGGATAGCCTTTCAGACTGTATCTCAACCTCAACCGTTTTGGTGGCAATCTTAGTTGGCAAGTTCACGGGCGTGAACCTAGACGGATATGCTGGTATTTTGGTCGCAGGTTTCGTTGCTTACTCTGGCATAGGCATATTAAAGGAAACAATGTCACACTTGGTTGGTAAAGCGCCAGACAAGGAAATTGTAGATAGCATAAAAGAACGCATTTTGGCACATAGCGAAGTTTATGGCATACACGATTTAAGCGTTTATACTTACGGACCAAATAAGTATTTTGCAAGCGTGCATATCGAACTCGATGCCGATGTGGACGTTTTGGAGTCTCACGAAATAGTCGATAATATCGAGCAGGAGTTTTTTGAAAACACTAATATAGTTTTAACGGGGCATTTAGACCCAATTGTTGTTAACGATGAAGAAGTAAATAAAATGCGCGTTAAACTCACCGATATTGTAACCGATATAGATAAAGAGTTTTCTATGCACGACTTTAGAATGGTTAAAGGCCCAAACAACACCAACTTAATCTTTGACGTCGCCGTGCCATACGAATGCAAATTATCAAATGAAGAGATTTTGAGTTTGTTAAACCAAAAGGTAGCAAACCTTGACGGCAATTATAAATTGGTTGTAAAAATAGAAAAACAGACTTTGTAAGGAGCGCCTATGAAAAAATTACTAATTACTTTGATGTTGATATTCACATTATGCTTATCAGCATTTACACTTTCAGCTTGTGATAAAGGCTATACAAAAAGCGAAACGGATAATCTAATTGCCGATATTCAGTTGACAATTACGGAAAACAAAACAGAACTAGATCAAATGATTGCCACGTTAACAGAGGAGTATAGTGCAAAAAACGCCGAACTTTTGGCAAAAATAACTGCTAACGAACAAGCGATAGCAAGCTTAACAACCGAATATCAAACAAAAATCGCACAACTTCTTCAAGCCGATGAAGATAACGAACAAGCTATTGCAGACCTAGATGCAAAATATCTTGCAGAAGTAGAAAAGTTGCAAGGCGATATAGCAACCTTAACCGAGCAATTGGAAGCAAATAAAAACGACTTGCAAAGCAAAATTGATGGATTAAAGGCTGTATATGATTCAAAATTTGAAGAACTTTATGAAATTATAGAAACCTTGCATACAACTGATATTTCTCAACAAGAGATAATAGAAGAACTTGTAGAGAGAATTGTTAAGCTTGAAAATAGTATGCAAATAGAAGAACTCGGAATTACGGAAAATGGCGATATAATTATATATTTTACTGACGGAACGTCTAAAACAATAAAAAAACCAGCGCACGAACATACCGAAGGCGATTGGATAATTGATAGACAATCAACCTGCAAAGACTTTGGGTTAAAACATAAAAAATGCACCATTTGTAATGCTATTATTAGTGTTGATTTTGTAACTGATCTTGATAATCATACGTTTGTATATGGAGAATGTGAAGACTGTGGTGCAATTGATTCAACTTACATGACAGAAGGGTTAAGATATTCACTAATTAATTCTAACCAAGAATATAGAGTAACAGGTTACGTAGGAGTAGAAACTGACGTAATTATCCCTAGTGTATATAAAGGAAAAACAGTTACTGAAATTGGCGATTCTGCGTTCTATAATTGCGATTCACTCACAAGCATAGAAATTCCAGATAGCGTAACAAGTATAGGTAAAGATGCGTTTTATAATTGTCCAATAGAAAAAGCAACAATACCAACAATAGCAATATCAAGCATTCCTAAAGGTGCATTAAAAGAAGTTATAATCACAAGTGGAGAAAGTATAGCTTCTTCTGCGTTCTCTAATTGCAACTCACTCACAAGCATAGAAATTCCATCAAGCGTAATAAGTATAGGTGATGAAGCGTTCTATGATTGCGATTCATTAACAAGTGTAGAAATACCAAATAGTGTGATAAGTATAGGTTCTAGTTCGTTTGAGAATTGTAATTCATTAACAAAAGTAAATTATTTAGGAACAATAGATCAGTGGGTA
>JAZUSI010000042.1:0-3595 GCA_045606665.1 Christensenellaceae bacterium | reverse complement strand
CATTATATGGAGTATATTTTATGAAAAAACAGTATTTTTTAGCAATTGATATTGGTGCATCAAGTGGCAGACACATATTGGCACACTTAGAAAATAATAAACTGGTTTTAGAAGAAGTTTTTAGGTTTAAAAATGGTGCAGAAGAGATTGACGGAAAACTGGTTTGGAACCATAATCACTTATTTAATAGCATTGTTGAGGGACTTAAAAAGTGTAAGGAGCTTGACAAAATTCCAACATCTTTAGGTATAGATACTTGGGGTGTTGATTATGCGCTTTTAGATGAGAATGACAATTTAATTGATGAAATTTTTTCTTATAGAGACGAGAGGACTATAAAGTATATTGATGAAGTTCACAGTATTATATCCGAAGATGAGCTTTATAATAGATCGGGTATCCAAAAACAAGTTTACAATACTATTTATCAGTTGTATTGCGATAAAAAATCTGGTAAAATGGCAAAAGCAAAAACGCTTTTAATGATGCCAGATTATTTGCAATTTTTATTGTCTGGAGTTAAAAAGAATGAATATACAGAATGTTCGACTTCAAGTTTGATAAACGCAAAAACAAGAAATTGGGACTATGAAATTATAGATAGGTTAGGCTTTAATAAAGAATTGTTTAATCAACCTAGCCTACCAGGAACTTTAGTTGGTGATTTAAAACCAGAAATTCAAGATATTGTTGGCTTTAATGCAAAAATTTGTTTTCCACCTTCTCACGATACTGCAAGTGCTGTTTTAGCTGTTCCAAATACTGAATTGCCATTATATATTTCAAGTGGAACTTGGTCGTTGATGGGGATTGAAACACAAATCGAAAATACTTCTAATATTGCAAAACTTTCTGGATTTACCAATGAGGGAGGATATAATAAGAGCATTAGATTCCTAAAGAATATAATGGGACTTTGGATTATTCAAAACATTAAAAAAGAGTATAACGACAAATATAGTTTTACTGATTTTGTTGATGAGGCTAAAAAGGCTGATGGTTTTGATAGTTTAATTGACGTAAATGATTTGTCGTTCTTCTCGCCAAAGAGTATGATCAATGCAATTAAAGATTATTGCAAAAAGACCGAACAAAAAACACCAGAAACAGTCGGAGAAATTGTGCTTTGCGTTTATAGAAGTTTGGCAAAATGTTATGCTGAAGCTATTGATCAAATCGAGCAGATTTCTGGTGAAAAATTTTCAACCATTAACATTGTGGGTGGTGGTTGTCAAAACATGCTACTTAACGAATTGACTGCAAAATTTACAAAAAGGAAAGTTGTTGCAGGACCAATAGAGGCAACTGCTATTGGAAATATTATTTCGCAAATGATAGCGCTTGGACAAGTAAAAGACGTTACTAGTGCAAAAGAATTAATAAAAAAATCGTTTGAAATAAAGGAAATTGAGGCGTAATTATTATGAAAAATGTTTTTGACGTGTTAAAAGAAAGAGGTTTTATTAAGCAAACAGTTTATGAAGAAGATTTATACAAGTTATTGGGTAGCGAAAGTGTACCGTTTTACGTGGGCTTTGATCCAACAGCTGACAGTTTGCATATAGGACATTACATTCCTATCATGGCTATGGCTTGGATGCAAAGATATGGGCATAAGCCTGTAGCCCTTATCGGTGGTGGTACAGCGATGATAGGTGATCCATCTGGTAGAACGGATATGCGTTCAATGATGACAAAAGAAGTTATTGCACATAACTGCGATTGCTTTAGAAAACAAATGGGACGCTTTATTAGATTTGAAGGCGAAAATGCTGCAATAATGGTTAACAACGGCGATTGGTTATTGAATCTAAACTATGTTGATTTCTTAAGAGATATTGGCGTGCATTTTTCTGTTAACAGAATGCTTACTGCTGAGTGTTTTAAGTCAAGGATGGAGAAAGGATTGTCTTTCTTGGAATTTAACTATATGCTTATGCAAGGTTATGATTTCTTAAAGTTATACCAAGATTACGGCGTTGTTTTAGAACTCGGTGGAGATGATCAATGGAGCAATATGCTTGCAGGTGCAAACCTTATTAGAAAGAAAGAAGAAAAACCTGCTTATGCAATGACATTTACCTTGCTTTTAACTAGCGAGGGGAAAAAGATGGGTAAGACTGCAAAAGGCGCTTTGTGGCTTGATGAAAATAAGACCACGCCTTATGAATTCTATCAATATTTTAGAAACGTAGAGGATGTTAAAGTTGAAGAATGTATGCGTCTTTTAACTTTTATGGATATGGAAGAAATTAAAGAACTTACCAAATATAACGATGAAAGAATGAATGCTGCAAAAGAAAGGCTTGCATTTGAAGTTACAAAGCTTGTTCACGGTGAAGAAAAGGCGCTTGAAGCCCAAAAACAAGCACGTGCTGCATTTGGTTCTGGAAGTAGCGAAGATATGCCTTGCGCTCAAATTGATGATTCTATTAAAACAGTAGCAGACCTTTTAGTTAGTGTAGGTCAAGCGAAATCTAAGGGCGAAGCAAAACGTTTGATCGAGGGTGGTGGTGTTTCTATTAATGAACAAAAGATAACCGACCCATTTGGAGAAATTCCAAGCCAATATTTAGATAGTAAAGAATTTATTTTACACAAAGGCAAAAAGGTTCATATAAAAATTAGTGTACAATGAGTTATGAATATAACACAATTAACGGCGAATTCGAAAATATAAATGTAATAGAGCGTTCAAAGTTTATTTGCTATCTTAAAGGTATTCAAAACGAGTCGCAAGCAAAAGATTATATTGAAATAATTAAGAAACGCCATTCACTTGCAAATCATAGTTGTTATGCTTATATTGCTGATGAAAAAGGTTTAGTTCAAAAGTTTTCGGATGCTGGAGAACCACAGGGAACTGCAGGGCTACCAATGCTTGAAGTTTTAAAAAATAAACGTATTTTTAAGACTGTGGCAGTTGTTGTTAGATACTTTGGTGGTATAAAACTTGGCACAGGTGGTTTGACTAGGGCATATGGTGGTGCAGTTTCTGATTGTTTGAACGTTTCGAAGATTGCAAAGATGTGCAGTGCGTCTGTTTTACAGATTATAACCGATTATGAAGGTTATTCAAGACTTTTAAAGGTTGTGACGGATAAAGAAGACGTTAGAGTTTTGTCAACCGATTTTGATAACACAGTGAGTGTTAAAGTTGCTGTTAAAACCGATTGCGTAGATACGTTTAAGACCAAGTTATTAGATGTGTTTAATGGAAAAATTAACGTTAATGAAGATAACGAAGGATATTATGATTTTGGGTGATTTATGCCTATTATTACTAACATAACACTTCAAACTAAAAATAAAAAGCGATGTAATATTTTTGTTGACGATGAGTTCTATTGTGCACTTTCATATGAAACCGTTTTGAAAAATTATCTTAAAAACGGTTTGGAAATTGAAAAAGAAAAACTAGAACAAATAGTTGGCGAAAATGAAAAACAAGAGGCTTTGAATCGCGCTATTACTTACATATCTAAAAATTTAAAAACCAAAAGACAAGTAAAAGATTATTTGATTGGTAAAGGTTATAGTGAAGAAGTAGCTTGGTATTGCGTTGATAAATTAAAAGAGTACAATTATATAAATG
>JAZUSI010000041.1:0-27312 GCA_045606665.1 Christensenellaceae bacterium | reverse complement strand
AAGAAATAGAAAGAATATTAGCAAAAAGTAGAAAATATATTACTTATGCAGAAAGAGGTTATTTATTAGATTACATAATTAATTTACAAGAAAGTGAAGCATACTATTATGGTCAATATAAAGATTACAAATCAAGAATAGACAAAGCAAATCAATTAATTGAAAAACATAAAAGAAAAGATGGATTTTTAAATCTTAACGAATGGCAAACAAGAGATTTATTAGATATTTTACGAGGTGATGAGTAAATGGCAACTATTTCAATTACTAACAAATATAATATAAAATTTAAAATAACAAAAATTGAATATACATATCTCAATAATGAACGTAATACAATAATTGAATTATGTGAATTAGAAAAAGGATATAGATATATATTTTCAGGGTGGTTAGATTATAATTTAATATTAGAAAAAATAATACAATTAATAGATTAAAAGAAACTAAAGAAAGAAGGTAAGTAAATGAAATATGTAGTAGATATAGGCTGTATTGAATGTGGTGAAGAAAGTACAGTATTAGGAATATTTTTTGATAAAGAAACTGCTGAAAAAGTTGCAGAAAAATATAAAAAGATACAGAGAAAAAATTGGACTGGGCAACATTATTTTGAAATATTTGAAGTAAATAAAGAAAATGTTGAATTATATGACAAAAAATCATATTTAAAAAGAATTGAGTGGTAAGTAAATGAAAAACTTTAAGTTTAAAATAAACGAACACGAATGGGAAATTTATATTTTAGAAGAAGAACACTTACTTAACGAATATCGCAAAAGACAACCAGAAGCTTATTCTTGTTTAGGACTAACATTTTACAAAGAACACAAAATATGGATTGCAAAAGAATTATGTGAAGATGAAAAAATAAGAACACTAAAACACGAACTTACGCATTGTTATATTTGGGAAAATGGATTTTACAATGTTGATTTTAATAATGAGGAACTTGTATGTGATTTTGTTGCTAGTATTTTTGATTTTATAAATAATGTATTGATTGATTGTTGTGAATGGAGAAATGTTTAAATGAAATACGACACACTAAAACAGCACTTGCGAAGATTAAGACTTGAACGTTTTACAACTTGGTTAAAGTACATTGCTTTTTCATTTATGGGTGCTTGTGTTTTATGGGTACTCATAGCAATTAAACTTGATTTTGGTTTTAATGAGAGATTAAACGAGTGTTTGCAAGATCATAACCTAAACTATTGTAATAAAACTATAAAATAATACTCTTTGCCGTTGGCAAGAGTATTGCAAAATTTTGTTTAATGCAAAAAGTGAAAGCCGAAAGGCAGGTGTAATTTTGAAAAAAATCATAATCAAGTTCACAAAGGTTGTTATAACAATTGTTTTCAAAAATTAACCTTTTCGGCAAAAACAAGAGTATCGCATTAAACAAAATTGCTATTAAATTAGAAAGGAAAGTATGATGGATCAAACAACAATTTTTGATATGTTATATCCAAAGTATAAAATAACTAAACCTATTCGTTTAATAGAGTTCTTTGCAGGATATGGTAGTCAAGCATTAGCATTAAAATATTTAGGAATACCATTTGAACATTGGAAAATATGTGAATGGGCAGTTAAAAGTATTCAAGCATATAAAGATATACATTTTACACATACAATAGATACATTAGAATTGTTTGATGAACAAAGCAGTATTGAATATTTGTATAGTAAAGGAATATCAAATAATTATAATGAACCAATGACAATAGAACAAATAAGAAGAATGTCTTATAAAGAAAGAAATAAAATTTGTAACAATATTATAATTACAAACAATTTAGTAAATATACAACAAGTTAAAGGTAAAGATTTAGAAATAGTAGATACTGACAAATATGATTATATATTAACTTATTCATTTCCTTGCCAAGATTTATCACTAGCAGGAAAAGGAAAAGGAATGAGTGATACTTCTACTAGGTCTGGAATGCTTTGGGAAGTTGAAAGAATACTAACAGAATGTAATGAGTTAGGTACATTGCCACAAATACTTTTAATGGAAAATGTGCCACAGGTTCATAGTGAAGATAATATAAAAGATTTTCACAAATGGCAATTAAGGTTAGAAGAACTAGGTTATAAGAATTATATGCAAGACCTTATTGCAACAGATTATGGAATACCACAAACAAGAAATCGTTGTTTTATGGTTTCAATTCTTGGTGATTATTCTTATACTTTTCCACAACCAATACCATTAAAGTTAAAATTAAAAGATTTATTAGAAGAAAATATTGATGAGAGTTATTATTTAAGTGATAAACAAATAAAAGATATTCAAAGTTGGAATGCTTATGAAAAACCACTTGAAAATATGGAAAAAATGGATAAATCAAATATAAGTCAAACCTTAACAACAAGAAGTGGTGCGTATGCTGCTGGAATGATTTTAGTTAAAAATAATACAAAACAAACGACACAAAAAGAAGGTGTTGTATATAATGATTTACGAATTAGAAAACTAACACCAAAAGAATGTTTTAGATTAATGGGTGTAAAAGATGAAGATTTTGAGAAATGTGTCAAGAACCAAAGCAATGCAAGTCTTTATCATCTTGCAGGTGATAGTATTGTCGTTGACGTCTTGTGCCACTTATTCAAACAATTTTTTAAAGATAGTTAATGCTATCTTTTTTTATGTAAAATTATGAATAATTTATGTATTTTTTCATTTGATTTTTCATAATTTGTATGTTATAATTAAATTACATTAGAAAGAATAGGAGGTAAAAATGAAAGCAGAATGGGTGCAATTTAAGACACCACGAAAGCAAAATCTTAAAAAAATTGCAAAAGAAAAAGGTATGACCTTAAATAGTCTTATGCAACTTATTACTGAACTTTATTTAAAAAGCGAGGGTAAATAATGACTAAAAATGAAATTCTTAAAGAATTAAATAAGGCATTCCAAGATTTCAAGTTTTACGAAGACGGGCATTATTACGAATACAAAGGCAAACGTGTTGGAATATCTGCAACAAGGTTAATTGAAGAATATGCAAACGAGTTCAATCAAGAAGAAGTTGCCGAAAAGGTTGCTTTAAAGGAAAACAAAACCATTCAACAAGTTTTAAATGAATGGGAATATAAAAACAAGTTTGCGTGTGAAAAAGGAAGCAAAATACACAATTATACACAAGCATTATGGAAAATGGGCTATGAATTTCCAATTAGCGTAGAATATGCTAGCGAAGACTTAAAAAATATATTAAATGTTGTTTCAGTACAATCAGTTAATTTTTATAAAGACTATAAAAACATTTTAGAACACGTTGCAGATGAATTTGTTATTGGATCAAGTGAATATGACATTGCTTCGGCAGTTGACCATTTATTCATAAACAAATTAACTGGTGGATTGGTTCTGGTAGATTACAAAACAAATAGTTATCTAACAGGACATAACAAAAAAGCATATTCCAAACCAATGAAAATTCCTTTACACAAGTTAAATGATGATAGTCTTCATCACTATTATATACAACTTTCAATGTATAAATATATCATTGAAAAATACACTAACTTAACGATTGAAGAAATGTTTATTGTATATATGAGCGAAAACATTGAAAACTACGAAATAATTGAAATCCCTTATTTAAAAAACGAAGTAGAAGAAATATTAGAAAATAGGAGGATTAAGAATATGAATGGAATGGGTGTTCTACTTATGGGTGCTAGTGGAAGTGGTAAATCCACTAGTTTAAGAAATCTACCAGCAGAAGAAACTGCTATAATAAACATAACTAACAAGCCAATGCCTTTTAGAAACAAAGATAACAAAACTATTGTTTCATTAGAAAGTTTTAAAAAGGAAGGCGAAAATGATTTATCTTTTGAAGAACTTTATCGTAGAATTATTGCTACTATAAAGAAAACTACTAAAAAAATTATTGTTATTGATGATAGTTCTTATATGATGACATTTGAAAACTTTGAAAAAGCCACAAACAAGGGTTATGATAAGTTTACAAATATGGCAAAAAACTATTATGACTTAATTAAAAGTGCAATAAGTTGTGGTGATGAAAAGATTGTTTATGTTATCACACACGAAGAAATTGACGACGTAAATCAACTTTATAGACCTAAAACTATTGGAAAAATGCTTTCAAATCAATTAGTTATTGAAGGATTGTTTAGTATTGTGTTAAGATCATTATATAAAAATGGTGAATATATATTCCAAACACAAAATGACGGAACTTCTGTATGCAAAGCACCAATGGATATGTTCGAAAAGAAAGAAATTCCAAACGATTTATTTGAAGTTGACAAAATCGTTCGTGAATATTATGGATTTAAACCAATTAAAATTAAGGAGGAAAAATAATGAAAAAAATTGATGATTGGGAAAATGTTAAGGCAAGTGAAATAGGGGAAAGATTTGTTCTTGGTGGCAAGAAATGTAAAATTGTAAATGTTAAACCATTTAATCATAATGGAATTGATAAAGTTTCATTAGAACTTGACGTTATCGAAGGTGATAATGTTGGGTATTTCCAAAAAAAATATGATGAAAAAGGCGACAATGCAAAATATTGGGACGACGGGGCAACAATTTCGTTCCCTGCTGAACCTGAAACTGATCAAGAAAAATCATATTTTAAAGGTTTAATAACTGCTATCGAAAGTTATAATCCAAACTTTAAATGGAATTGGGACGAAACAAAACTTAAAGGTTTATTAATTAATGTTTATTTTTCATTAAAAGAATATGAAGGCAATGACGGAAACACTTACACAAAACCACAAGTAAGTAGATTTGTTAATAGCAAAGACAATTTTAAAGAAGATTATATTCCAAGTGTTAGAAAGTTAAACAACGAGTTTGTAAAATATGAAGATTACATTAAAAACAAACCAAAAGCAACGCAAACTGCTACACCACAAGCAGAAGATGACACAATCGAAATTGCACTAGATAGTGAAGATATGCCATTCTAATTAAGCAAGTGTAAAAACTTGCTTTTTTATGCAATTTTATATTGATATTGTCCTTAAAAGGTGGTACTATGAATATATAAACTAGAAGGAGGAAAAAAGATGAAAACGTTATTTAGATTTATGAAACGTGCTGATAAAGAAAAAAATAGAATTATCATACCAAAATTTATTATTGATAAATATGGTCGTGACTTTTATCTTGAAATTCTTGAAGACGGAACAATTAAACTTGTGCCAATCACTTATAAAAAAAATAAATAGAAAGGGAAATAAATATGACAAAAGAAGAATTATTATCAAAACAAACATTTATTGACCTTTTTGATATGACACCATTAGATCAAATCGAACGTGAAAATGAATTATATTTAGAAGCCGAGAAACTTGGTATTAAGAGTTTATTTAAAACCAATTTAAAACAATATAGACAATTATTAAGTAAAACCAAGTCAATTGGCAATAAATTAGATATTACTAATTCCAAGTATGATATATCTAATTACAATATGGGAAAATATAATTGTTCTATGGACGGAATAACAGATGACCAAAACTTTAAGTTTAGTTATATTCCCGTGTTTCCAGTTGAAAGATATATAAATGAAGAAACAGGAAAAGAAAAAGTTAAAATTGTTTTTTATAAAGATGATGAATGGAAAGAACTTACTATTGATAAATCACAAATAACAATAAATCAAAAATTATTATTATTAAGCGATTATGGTTTGGACGTTAATAGTGAGAATGTAAAATACTATATTAATTATTTTAATGACATTCTTAACTTAAACAACATTAAAAGATTAAGTTCTGTGTCACATTTAGGTTGGTTTGAAGATAGTTTTATTCCTTATGATACAAAAGGAATGTTTGACGGGGAAAATGATTTTAAACATATTTTTAATGCCTTAAAAAGCAAAGGCGATTATAAATTATGGTTAGAAACTATTAAAGAAGCAAGAAAACAACTAAAAATTAAAATCCTTATGGGTGTTGTGCTTGCTAGTCCACTACTTGAAAAACTATCAATTCAACCATATATTGCAAACTTTTGGTCTTCAATGAGTGGTAATGGTAAAACATTAAGTTCAATGCTAGTTATGTCAATTTGGGGTGATCCAAGCCCAAGTGCTTTAAGACTATCAAGTAATTCGACACAAAATTTCATTATATCTGTTGCTTCATTTATGCGAAATATAACTTGTTATTATGATGAATTGCAAATTATTAAAAACAACAAATATATGGACTTAAATGGATTAGTAATGGATTTATGCAACGGAACTGAAAAAGGTCGTTTAAATAAAAATAGTCAAGCACGTGAAGTTAAGTCTTGGAATTGCAATTTCTTATTCACAAACAACGACAAAATGGTTAAAGAAAATGCCGGCGAGCAAATATACAATCGTGTTATCGACATTGAAGTTAATGAAATGCTATATGATAATCCAAATCAAGTTTCAAACATTATATTAAATAATTATGGTTTTCTTGGTAAAGATTATATTAAAATAGTCAAAAAAATTGGATTTGATAAGTTAAGAGAACGTTATGTTCAAATATATAATGATATTTTAAGCAAAACGAAGGCAACTGATAAACAAGCAAGTTCACTTGCAAGTATTATTCTTGCAGATGAAATCGTTGTTAAAAACATATTTAAAGATGAAAAATGCTTATCTATTGAAGATATTGAAGATTTAGTTAATGATCGTGACGAAATTAGAACGTCAATTAAAGCAAAAGAATACATTATATCTATTATAAACGCAAACCCTTCCAGATTTAACATAAATAATTATGGTGAGGTTTGGGGTGAAATTAGAGAAACATACGAAGAAAACGACAAAATATTTAGAGTTGTAATCAACGCACAAATATTAAATCGTGAGTTAAAAAAAGGTGGATTTGAATTTGAAACTATAAAAAAGGAATGGGCTGATATGGATTTCTTGGAAAAAAATTCTGTTGGTAGATATACACACCAAACTACCTTAAACAAGGAAAAAGGTATCTATATTGTACTAAAACTTACATAATTTGATAAAAAACTTACTAAAAAACTTACAAAAAAAACGGCGCAAAGCCCCTTTCCACCGATAAAACTTACAAACTTACAAAATTTCCGCCATACAGGTCTATATTATAAAAATATTTTTTAAAACTTAAAATATAAAAATATTTACGCGCGTAGGAAATACAAAAAAGTATGTAAGTTTGTAAGTTTAGGCATATTTTAGGGAAATTTATGTAAGTTTTATGTAAGTTTCTTGTAAGTTTTATGTAAGTTTATGAATGAAAGAAAAAAAATGCATTTATTCTTAATTGTAAATGGATTAAAAAACGAATATTATATTATTGCAAGTGATATAGAAAAAGCAATTAAAAAATATAATGAAATATGTATAGAAAAAGAATGGTACGAAAAAAAGATTTTTAAAATTGAATTAATTGATGAATGTGTAAATGTAGGTGATTAATATGTTACAATATGAAGAAATAGAACGTGCTATATTAAATTGTTTAATCATTGAACCAGATTTATTTAAAAATATAAAGGTAAGCGAAAAACACTTTAAAAAGCACAGAAGGTTTTATGCTTTTATAAAAGAATATTACGATATATTTGGAAAGTTCGATATTTCTCTTTTAAAGTCAACTTGCAAAAATCCAGGAGAAGCACTTGATTATATTGCCGAAATAATCGACACAACAAGCATTGTTGCTAATTTTGATTTATACCAAGAACGAATGCTTAAAATGTATGACAACTTTGAAAAAATCGAAGACATACACCAACTTGAACACAAACTATATATGCGTGCAATAACATTAGATGAATTTGCCAATGAAATAAAATCAATTTTAGGGAGGATACAATAAAAACAAATTTAGAAATCATTACACTTTTAACGGAAGCAATAAATTTACGAAATCAAACATTAATCAACACATACGCTTGCGAACTTGCAAAACGTTTATATGTTTCAGGTCGTGACATAACATTTGAAGAACTTATGGAGGGCTTTGGATACAAAAAAATTGAAAAGGTTGATCTAAACCAAATTACAATCGAAGAATATATGAGGGGAAGAAAGAAAGATGATTAAATATTTTTATGATAAAGAAACGAACACAATGTGGGTTTACAAAAAAATATTAGTAAGTGAGTTACTTTATTTAAAAAAGAAATATGCACACGTTGAAGTGCGTGGTGAAGAAAAGAGGCGAAGGTGGTAAAAAAATGAGTGTAGCAGAAAAAGAAGCAAAGGTAATTAAACTAAATGAAGAAAGATTAAAAGCCATTAAGGAATTAAAAGAAATTCAAACATTTTATACTAGAAGTCATTACGACGATAAATTTGTTATTATAAAAGCCATAGAACTATCAAAGCGTATCGAAAAAATAAACCACGAAATCGAGGAACTTATCTATGGATAGTTTACTCATTGTCGACACGCGTGAAAAAGGAAACAAGAAGATTTTAGAGTATTTCGATAGTATTAATCAAGATTACATTATTTCCAAACTTGACGCCGGTGATTATATGCTACACAAAAACCCAACAACAATTATTGACAAAAAGGACGGACTTTTAGAAATATGTGGCAACCTATGTCATTCAACAGAACACGCGCGATTGGTTCGTGAAGTTGAAAGGGCGCACGAAATGGGCTGCAAGGATTTCATTTTCTTAATCCAGGATAGCAAGATTAAGTCGGTCGAAGACATTAAAAGTTGGTCGTCACCTTATACAAAGGTTCGCGGGTTTGTGCTTCTTAAAACAATGAAGACATTTAAGGAACACCACGATTGCCGATTTATCATTGTGTCGCGAAAAGATATGGGGCGCAAAATTGTTGAATTATTAAATGGAAAGTGATATAATTAAATTGTGTTAGAAATAACACACTCATATACAACACTATGTGTTGCACACTACTTGCTGCCTTTATAGGTAGCATAGAGTAGATATATAAAAGTTTAGGGGATAAAGGTAATAATGATAGCCTCAAGCAATGTGTGAGTTATCAATTCTCTTGGAGTATTGTGAAGTGTTATAGGCATATAACATAAACCTTTATATCTATTCTATGGTGCTTATAATGAAAAGTTGGTTTGGTGTATATCAAACTATGTTATGAGCAACGAGGCTAGACCTTTACTTAATGTTTGGGTCTTATAGAGGTTTTGAGTGTTGAACCAGTTAATCAATACTTAAATTTTAACGATTATCATAGTTTTGGGCTATGATAGGGCTACTAATTTTATTAGTAGCACGAAGTAGATATATTATTCTATTATACATTATCCCTATAAGAATGATTGTATATATAAAAAGTGTCGTATATCTATTTCGTGGTGCTAGTAAAGGTTGTTTGGTACTGGCTTCCGAGTTGGTAGACAGGCAACTATTTAGCACTTGTAAGTATTACATTGACCAATCTTAATACTTACCCATTCGTATTATATAATCAGCACCTCTTTTTATTGTGAATTCTTTTTAAAAAGTTTTTTCATCGCTGATATATAATACCCCCAATGTCTAGTTTTACAACTAGACTTTTTTATTTTTATGTGTTACAATTAAATTAACAATAAGGGGCGTGATTACTATGAACGCAATTATTAGTTGGATTTTATCAATAGTCGCATTGATACTAATGGGTGTCTTTGCGACTTTTTTTATTGTCTTGAACTGCATTAAAGAAAAAATTGAAAGGGAAGAAAACAATGACAAAATTAAAAACAAAACTATATGACAATTTTAGATTACAACAACTAGGTGTGGACTTTATGGGCTACGAGTTTGAAACCAAGAAAGACTTAACCTACCACCACATACAACCAAAGAACTACGGCGGCGAAACAACTTACAAAAACGGCGCATTATTAATCCGCCCAAGCCACAATTACATTCACACGATCGAAGCATTTGATTTCAAGTTATTCTTGGAACTATCGCAAGAATTAAAAAAGGAACACGCACAGGGCGAGATAACCAAGGACAGACTTATAACAATTGCACAAATGCTTAAATATTTCGAAACTAAATACAAAGATAGTTACACAAGGGGTGGCACGTCTCTTATCAAAGATGAATTTGTAAGAAGGAGGATTGAACTATGAGTGAGTTAAAATATCATATTGACTTATGTGATTTTACACAATGTCGATTGATAGAAGAACGTATGCGTTATATTGATATTTATGATTTTGTTAATGCAAGCCACGTTATAAAAGCACGTTTTGAAAAACTTTCAAACGAAGGCAAAATTTTCTATAAATATTTTGTTTACGCACACACAGGAACAACAGAAGCAGAGAAAAACGCAATATGGGATTACTTGAATGGTGAGCGTAAATGTATTACGTCTTATGTGAAATATTTGTTAAAAAAACAAAGTATGATATAATATTGTTGGAGGATAAACTATGAAAGAAAAATATACAATTACAAAAAATGGTGTTGACGATTATTCTTTGAAATATGGCGACACTGAAATTAAACTACATAGTTTTGTTGGACTTGCTACAAAGATACAAAATGTTTTAAATAATGCAAGGCAACAAATGATTATGGATTTATCTGCACAAGGCAGAACAATTAATAGTCTTATTGTTGAAACAAAAGAAGACAGCAAAACAAAAGTAGATACTTCGAACGCTGACGCACTAGAAAGTTTATATATTGAGCGTGAATATTCAAAAGTGTTTGAAGAATGTGTTAAAGAAATGACAGGCAAAGACTTTGCCGAGTTAGTTCAAGAAATTGGACTTGAAACTGATGAAGAAGGGGAAAAGTTTGGTGAAGATATAGGAAACATATTATCTGGAAACTTTCCCAGTGAATAACGGAATACAAGAGAAAAAGAAAAAATCAAATGAAGGCACGATAATTTGTTTGCCTTATGATCTACCACAGATTTATCCGTTTTTCTGTGCTAGGTATGGAAATATGTCATATAATGATTTACTTAATATGGGATATGAAGAATTTGGAATGAAAATGGGCAGTATTCCGGAAGATGAACCATTGTTCACGATAATTAAGTCGCGTGTAATAAACATTGGTAAGATAAAAGATAAAGGGGAAAGAAAATATTGGGAGGAACAAAAAAGATTGAATAGGATACCAGAACAATATTTATCAAAGAAAGAAATAAACAAAGATATAGAAAGAAAAACAAAATTAGGAGGAATTATAAATGGAAAAAGATTTAATTAAGTTTGGTGAAAAAGTTAAGTATTTATCAAAGGACTTCGCACAATATTTAGATGAAGAAAAAGGTGTTGAATTTATATTTAATACAATTAATGCAAGCGTTAATGTTGAATATTTGGAACTTACTAAACCTGAATATGAAGGTGCAAAGTTTCAAAAACAAATTGAAGACCTTGACTATGAAATAGGAAATGTTAAAAAGGCAGTTCCTAAAAATGAAATAACTGGTAAAGACGAAGATAAGTTCACGCTTACTGAAAAAGAAGTATCTGTACGCAAGATTTGGAAAGTATCAAATAAACTTGGTGCTTACAAATGTTTCACAAATAAAGAAGAAGCATTAGAACTTGCAAATCTTATTAACTGGGAAGTTTTAAGAAACTTTGATATAAACGAGCCAGTACAATTTTAAAATAATGAAATAGGGTGAATTATATGGGAACTAGACTAGACACAGAAAATGCTAGTAGAGGGTTAAGTGAGTGTCTAAAATATGCGAATGTGTTTTACGTGCCACACTTTAATATCATAGGTGGCATTGAAACATATTGCTACGAATTAGCAAAGAAATATCACGATAAAGACATTGTGTTTGTATATAGCAATGATACAAGTGATAGAAAACAATTAAATCGAATAAGACAATATTGCCGAGTTATAAGGCAACCATTAAATGCAAAAGAAAAGATAAAATGCAAAAGGTTGTTTATTATGTATCGAAGCAAAATAGATTTATTCGAACCAGATGAAGTGTATCAAATAATACACGCAGATTATGAAGCACAAGGCTTGACACCAAATTTAGATGAACGAATAAATAAATATTTTGGTGTAAGTAAATCAGTGGCTGAAACATACAAGCGATTAAGTGGCAAAGAAGTTAATGTGTGTTATAATCCGTTAACCATAAATAAGCCAAGAAAGATTTTAAAACTAATTAGTGCCACAAGACTTACAAAAGAAAAAGGCAAAGATAGAATGATAAAACTTGCCGAAGAATTGAACAAACACAATATCCCTTTTGAATGGCGAATATTTACAAACGACAAATTGCCAATCAATGTTCCTGGTGTGATCTATATGCAACCACGATTGGATATATTGGATTTTGTCGGTGACGCTGATTACTTGGTACAATTAAGTGATACAGAAGCGTGGTCTTATAGTGTTCTTGAAAGTTTAACGATTGGCACGCCAGTAATTGTTACACCTATTCCTTGTTTTAAGGAAATGGGCGTTGAAAGTGGTGTTAATGGTTATATACTTCCATTTGATATGAAAGAATACAATGTGGAAGAAATATATAAGAACATACCAAAGTTTAAGTTTGAAGCGCCGAAAGACATTTACAATGAACTTTTAATTGATGAACCAAGCACATACGAGCCAAGTGAAATTGTTAAGGTTCGTGCGTTGCGTGGCTATACTGATATTGAATTAGGAAAGCATATTGTTAAAAATGAAGAATTTGAAGTTACGAAAAGTCGCGCAGAAGAATTAATAAATCGTGAAGGTGGTGCATTAGTCGAATATGTTTAAATATATAATTATGTGTGGTGGAAATTATGATAAATTCGAGCAACACAAATCATTAACTAAAATAAACAACGAAAGATTAGTTGAAAGAACTATTAGATTGTTAAAAGAAAATAATATTGATGATATTTATATTTCAAGCAACGAAAAAGGTTTTGAAGAATTTACAAATGTACTTCATCACGAAAATAGTTTTAAAGTTGTAAATGATAAAGTTATAGGTTATTGGATAGACGCTTATTATCCAACTGATGAACCAGTTGTATATCTGCACGGCGACGTATATTATACTGATGAAGCAATAAAGAAGATTATACAACGTGCAAATGAAACAAAAGTTAATGTATTTATTGGCAATGAAGTTGCACGAAATAAAGAACATAAAAATTGGGGTGAACCTTTTGGGTGGATTGTTATTAATCAACAAAAGTTTCACGAAGCAATTAAGAAAACAAAAGAACTTCAAGACAAAGGAAAACTTGAACGAGGTTATGCTTTAAGTTGGGAATTATATCGTGTTATGAACGGAACTGATCCAAACTATATGTTAATAGATGATAACAACTATTTAAGTATAGATGATGAAACCATAGATATTGACAATCCGTGGCAAATCGAAGAACTACAAAAGAAAGTGAGTGATAAAAATGCCATTTAAAAGTCAAGCGCAAAGAAAATGGGCTTATACAAAAGAAGGGACAAAAGCATTAGGAGGTAAACAAGCCGTTGCTGAATGGGAAAAAGCAACAGGAAGTAAAAAACTACCTAAATATGTGCCAAAAACGAAAAAGAAATAAGGAGGTGTTATAAATGGGGGAATTAAGAAATCCAAACGTACGTGCAAACCTTATACCATTAAATGAAAGAACGCCAGAAGAACGTAAAAGAATAGCAAGTATGGGTGGCAAAACAAGTGGTGCAATAAAAAGGCACAGAAGATTAATGCGTGACATATTGGAAGATAAATTAGATTTAAAGGACGCAGCAGGATTAACAAACCAAGAACGTGTCACACTTGGATTAATTAAAGGTGCAATTGACGGACGCGCCGAAAACTATAAGGTAATACTTGAAACACTTGGGGAACTTAAGCAAGAAGAAAGTGTTGGAACGCCAAGCGTTTCAATTAACATAATCGATAATAGTTCATTGGAAAAAGCAATGTATGAAGAAAATAGGGAGGAGGAATAATCGTGGAATTTATCAAAGTAAGAAATGGCTATCTTGTAAAGAATTCGAATGGTCTTATTGTTAGTGAAGATGAAATGAAAGATCTTGAAAGTGGTGTTTTATCAATTAAAGGTGCAACTTGTGAAGCGTGCCGAACTGATAGACCACACAAAAAAGCAACTGCAACTTCTAAAAAAGAAAAAAAGAAAAAAATCGTTGAAGAAGTAATCGAAGAACCTATCGAAGAAACAATCAACGAAGAAGTTGAGGTTGTTGAAGATGATAGCGTCGAAGAAACAAGCATTATTATATAATGACATTATTTCACCGAATGTTCCTGGAATAAGCATTCTTGGTTCAACACAAAGTGGTAAAACACATATAATATGTGCTGCTTTAATTGAATATGCGCAAAGATTAAATGAATATGAAGAAAAAATGCGTGAAGATCCAACTTATGTGGCACGTGATTATTATGGTGCAATAGTTGGTTGGACTACGGATACGATAAAAGGAAACATTGTTGAGCCGATACAAAAGATATTACAAAATGAATATCATTTTAGAAACGGCAAAGAATATACTTTAAAGTTTGGGCAAAATGATAAATACTTGGAAATTTATAATATAAGATTTTACTTTTTTGGCTTTAATACAAAGTTATCTTTTAATAGAATACTTGGTAAGCCATTAATATTTGTTTGGTGTGATGAAGCAGCGAGAATTTACACACAGGGGCAATTGCGTGATAGTTTTGATGAACTTCCAGGTAGACAAATGAGTTTTGCAGGACACCCATATTATAAACGAATAGATAGTTACAACGTGGAGGGTTCACAAAACCACCCATATAAAAAAGAGTATATTGACGGAAAAGATTGGAAACAATATGTGTTTTATCCTTATGATAATCCTGTATTAGATACAGAAGAAAAGATAAGACAAGCAGTTAATTCGTTTCCAAGTGGAAGTTTACGTGACCAAAAAGTATTTTGTAAGTGGGTTGTTGCAGAAGGAAAAGTGTTCAACTATATTCCAAAGATGACGGAAGAAGATTTAAAAGCGAATTATATTATTCGTGAAATTGGAATTGGTTGTGACTATGGTTCTGTAAACCCAACAACTTTTTGCGCCATAGCACTTGCACAAAATCAAGAAACAAGAACGTGGAACTTAATTCCTATTGATAAATACTATCACGATCCAAGAATTGAAAATGACACGCCTACAACTGAATTCTATTCAAACCAATTAAAACTATTCATTGAGTTTTTACATAATAAATACCCCCATATTCCTGTAAATACATTGGTTATAGATAGTGAAGCAAGCCATTTTGATAATAGATTGGAAACTGATAATATAAGACACGAACTTGCGAAGAAAAACAAATTGAGTGTTGATGAAAGTGTCCAATATATGCAATCTTTGTTTTATAAAGATTTTATGAAATATATTGAAAGCAACACAATAAGATACTTTATGCCAAATGGTGAACCTGTATATAGCAATCACGACATAGCACTTGAAGAATTAGAAAGTTATCACTATGACAAACTACGAAGTGAACGTGAAGGAATAAATGCGTATGTTAAAGACTTCGACCACTATGTCGACGGATTAAGATATATCATAATGGAATTTGAATTAACAGGACGTGCGCCTGTAATTTAGGAGGAACAATAAGTGGAAATAAAATGTAAGAAAACAAAACGTTTTTTATGCAGTATTAACTACGAAGACATTATTAAGATAATGGAAAATCACAACGTTGTTCTTGAAAGACCATTAGAGATAGTTATTCCTTGCAAGAATTGTAAGCAAAGTGAAATATATCATATATACAAAGACCACTATGTTTTTAAAGGCAATAAAGAAGTGGAAAAATAATTGACAAATGTTCTGCACGTGGTATAATTAAATTATAGAAGTGCAGTGTGTTTGACCTTTTATGGTGCAAACGGAAGCATAAGGAAAGAGAAGAACCTTATGCTTTTTTTGTTGGAGGTTATATGAAATTATTTAAAAAAAGAAAATGGACATTGTACTTATACTTTAATGGAATATTAGTAAAGAAAATAAAAATAGATGAAAAAGAAGCCCCACGTGAAAACACTTATGCGGTTAATGTGTGGTTCAAGAAACAAATATTCAAAAGCAATAAAGTGAATGTTGTTTTAAAACCAATGGTTTTATTAAAAACAGATGAGCCAAGCAGAAAAACATATTGGGGTGCAATCCTTGAAGAAGGAACTGAAATTGAATTAGAAGACTAGGAGGAAAAATATGTTAGGTGAATTAAGACATTTTAATCCACTTCAAGCACCTTATATCAAAGTTCACGTAAAAGTTACACAACCAGGAACAACGAATGGCAAGCCAAACATAGATGAAAAAAGCAAATATGTGTTAGCCCCTTCTGCAAAGAAAATTGGAACATATATAAGAAACCAATTATTCGGTAGTGATCTAATGACACAAACAGAAGGTTTGGATATTAACTGGTTAATGCCAACTTTAAGTGAAGCACTTGAACTTGCAGTATATGAACGCGAAAGTTTCATTTATATACACAAGTTTGATAATAAGATATATCTTGAATGTATTAAAAAATGTGATATCCACAATTTAGTTCAAAGATACGATAAAGTATTAAGTTGTGACATAATCCAAGACTTTAAAGGTTCAAAAGATTATGACTATTGCTTACAACGTCATATTGAAATGGAAGACGGCAACACAACATTAAAATTTAAAGCATTTAAAAGAGAAAAACAAAAAAGTGCCGAATGGCAAGAAATGTCGTTAAAAGATTTTAACGAAATCAACAAAACAGAATACGAAAAGGTTTATGAACTACCTTACGAAGTGTTAATAAATATTGACACAGGTCAAGACTTCTTTAAAGATAGTGAAAAATTCTTACAAGAAGAAATGCAAGTTTACAATGTATTATGTGATGAAGTAGAAAAAACAAGGACAAGAATAGCCACAACACAACATTATCAAAGTGGCGACATTTACAATCAATGGCAACCAAAATCAAATATGTATGATATTAAAACAATAAGTGTTGGTTCGTTACAAGATTACTACACACTACTTCCAGGTGATAAAGAACACGCAATGTTTAATTTCTTACAAGGAACTTTAAGAGTTAATGAATACATTGATACATTTAAGTTCTGCGATTACCAAATAATACAAATGGCAAATTTAAGCCCAGCAACATTTGGATATGAAAAAGACGCATACCAAAACGTTGCAAGTATTGACTTATCAATGAATACAACTGAAATGACAATTGAGGCAATCAAGAAACAACTTGAACCACAAATCAATCATTTAATTGTAAACATTGTTAAACTACAAGAATTATTGAATATTCAAGAAAATAAAATTCCAACAAATTTAGTTTGGGATTATGGAAACAATGAAAAGTTAGATGATGACAAAAAGATAAGAACTATTCAAGCAATTCAAAGAACAATGTCAATCCCATATTCAACAAGGGCAAAAGTGTTAACACCAATTATTAACAAACTAATTGATACAAAGATTAGTGATGAAGACTTAATAAAAGGTTATAACGAAGAAAGAGAAGATATAAAAATAGGATATGAAGAATTCTAACGAGTTTATAAATGAAAGCGTGTTTAAAGTTAATTTTAAATATGCAAAGTTGCAAAACCAAACAAAAGAACTATTCTTTAAATGTTTGAATGAAGGTAGGGATTTAGAATATTTCAAGAAACAACTAGAAAAGTTGTGGGGAAAATTGGATCATAAGTTTTTGCAAGATGAATTGTTAGAATATGAAGAAATCATACACGAACAAAACCTTAAAGGAAAAAATATTGACGCAGAAGAAACTTTTAGTCCACTTGTTGCGTTGATATCCTTGGGGGTTATATTAGGTGTTGAAGATAAGTTTAAACGTATAAAAGAACGTGAATATAAGAATTCATTAAAAAGTTATGCGTATAAACAAGATAAAAAGGACTATTTAAAATTGAAGGTGGCAAAGTACACAAACCAAATAGTGCCTTACTATAAAAAAGACACAAACCAAATTCAAAGATATGTTCAAATGAGTACATACAATTCAATGATACATAATACCAACTTGACAAGAGCGGGTTGGAATACAACATTGAATGACGCTGACATATTACAAGCAAATGAATTTTGGATACCACCACACAATTTTAGTTGTCCATATTGTGCTATGTATCAAGGTCGCGTCTTATCACGAACTGAAGTTGAATTATATATTGGAACGGAAGCAGAAGAACAAGAAGGTGACATTCTTCACCCAAATTGTAAATGCACTTTAACAATATATGATAATGGAACACAATTGAGAAGACCACGATATGATGAAGCACAATTGGAAGAACAATATAAGATAAGGCAAAAAGTAAATAGTCTTACATTAAAAAAAGAAGAAATCTTAACCGATATGAAAATACAAAAAGGGTTAGGAAATGAAGACAAAGTTGATGAATTAAATCAACAACGAAACAAAATTAATTCTTCAATAAGAGAATTAAAACAGGCACTACCTACTGCTGAATTACAAAAGCAAGTAGTTGCAATAAATAGGTAAAACCTAAAAGACCAGCAAACCTGCTTGAATGTCTATAAACTTTAAGTGGGTATGCACTTCTAAATATGTCGACAATAGGAGGAAGAAAAAATGGATATTAACAAATATCTAAACAACAAGGATATCCAACTATCCAACGAAGATATTAACTTCGAAAAGTTGGAAAAAGATATTCGAAAGGGATATGTTTTAAGTGATGAGGTAGAAACTGCAAGAAAAGAAGCGATTAAAGAAAACACTGCACGTTATACTGAACTTGAAGAAAAGTACAACACGCTTGAAAAATCTTATAGTGATATCGAAGCAAGAAACACACAACTTACGAATAATGAACGTGGGCTTAAACTACAAGTTGAAATGGTTTCACAAGGTTTTAAGAAGGAACAATTTGATGAAGTTTCTGCACTTCGTAATTCTTTATTTAAAGATGAAGAAGACGACGCAAAGGCAATTTTATCAATAAAGGAAAAATATAAGGCAACTTATTTCCCTGAACCTGAAAAAACACCAAGTGTTCCAAATGAAACTGCATTTAATTCCACAACAAAACCAAAAGAAGAAATAAAAATAACAAGAAAAACAAGTCTTCGTGATTTGTTAAAAAAATAAGGAAGGAATAAAAAAATATGAATTATACACAAGACGGTGTTTATGAATTAGACTTACAAAGTGTTGCAAAACGTATATATGAAAGTTTACTATATCGTTCAACATTCTATAAATTCTTAAACCCAAATTACATTGGTGAATTAAGAAACGCTGGAACACCAATGATCGAAATATTAAAATCTGGCGACGCTTCTGTTAATGTACGTGAAACAAAAGAAATTGTTAACGCATTAACACCTGGACTATTAGGTTATTCAAGCCAAAAGGTTGATTTAACTGAACTTCCAATGGATTATTCAATCCGTATTCCAGTTTTAGTTTCTGGAACAAACTTTATTAATACACTAGAAGACGCTATGGATAAAAAAGACCAAGCAGTTGCTACACAAATCGATACTTATGGATTTGGAATTCTTGCTGACCAAGTTAGTGAAGAAGCAGAATGGAATGCAGCAACAAAAGATGAATATATTGATCAATTAAACGCTTTAAAAGCAACATTATTCAATAACAACGTTTATAGTGATTACAGATTAGGACTTGCTGCAACTGAACACGCAAAACTTGTATCTGCTTTAACTTCAATTCTTAAATTTGAAACAGAAGTTGGTGTTAAAGGTGTTGATATGGGTGTTGTTGATGAAGCATACGGAATTCAAATATTCCCAATCAATGACACTATGTTAGACGGCGTTAAAGGATACTTCTATAATCCACTTGCAGTTGTTGGTGATACATTCTTCGATAGTTTCGTAGAATACAACAACAATTATCCTGGTTTCCCTGGATACTACGTAATGGAAGGAAACATTATGTTTGGTGCAAAGGTTGTTGAAGAAAACGCAATCTTAAAATTAGTTGAAGAAGTTTCTGCTTAATTAGAAGGGAGGACATTAAATGTCTTTCTTTACAATAGAAGAATTTAATCAAAAATATTCACAAGAAGTTGAACAATGGCAAATTGAAACTGCTTGTGAAATGATATATAGCCAAATAGGGTTAAGGTATCGTAATCCTCAATGGGACGATACCAACTGCCCTACGACTATAAAAAATGCCAGTATGGAACAATTAAGATTTATGTTAGAATACGATATACCTTGTTTAGATAATAGGGGTTCAATAAAAGCCGGTGCAATGGAAAGTGATCTTATAAGTGATATTTCAAAAAACGCTTTAAGAATGCTTGGCAATGGCGGATATTTATATCGTGGAAATCCATTGAACTACAATATGGGAATGAACCTACCATTTGGGGATTAAGATATGTTTAATGTTAATGGAATGAAGGCAACATTAATTCAAAATAATAGGAAAACAAGTTCTTATTATGATGACCAAGACAAGCAAGAAGTAAAAATCAAGGTATGTCCTTATAATGTTGACCAAGCCGTGAGATTTGGCATATACACTACACCAGAAGCAACAGGATATTTTATCGTAAAGAAAAATACACCAGTTCGTGAAGGTGACCAATTAAGAATAGGCGATAGGACATTTTCTATCATTAAAGTTCAAGATGAATGGATTTGGAACAAAGTTGCCAATATAATTTTGGCGGTAAAATAATGGAAATTGATATTCAAGTATTAAAAGAATTGCCTGTCGAACAAATTAAAAAATTTGAAGATAGAACAATTTATAATATTGCGGCAATCACAAGAGAGTTTACAAAAAGTGCGAATGCTTATCCGTATTTAACTGGTGAACTACAAAAAAGTGAAGTTGCTTTGCCAATACAACAAGTTGACAAAATGAATTATGGGCTTGGTGCAGGTATAGACTATGCAAAAAAGGTGTGGAATTATAAAAACGCACAATGGACTAACCCAAGCACACAACCACAATGGTATGCAAGTGTATTAAGGAATAATTATGAAGTCATAGTTAACAATGCAGTTCAAACTGCTTTAAAGGAGGTTTAAAATGAGCGAACAAGATATTCTAAATAAAAACTTGGTTTTAATTGATTTTTTAAATAGTAGAATAAGCGGATACAAAGTAAAAGCCGAATATTCCACAAATGATAATGATATTAAAGTTATAGTAGTTCAAGAAACTTCCGGACAAAAAATTATTCTTTGGGAAGCCAACCCACTATATAATTATTACAATGTTGACGTATATGGTGATAGCATTAAAGACGCAAAGGATACAAGCGTTATTATAGGCAATTTAATTGGCAATGACATAATATTTGATTGGAACAATCAAAAATGGCAAATAATAATTAAACAATTTAGCAATCCAAGAACTATATTATATGAAGATATAAGACGTGTTGCATACACTTCAACGCTTCAATGTATAGTCAATAGAATTGCATAGGAAGGATAATAAAATGGAAAGATATATTAATAATAGAGAGTTAATAAAAAATCTTGCTATTAATACTGGAACTACACTTAATCCAACTTATACACCAATTTGTACTACAAGCGAAGTTTCAATTTCAACAGAATTAAACGAAAAAGATTTCTTCGTATTCTGTGACGCTTTACAAAGAAAAATTATAACTGGTGCTAGTGTAATGTTATCTGGTACATTAAAATTAGACGTAGAAAACGAGGGTGACCTTGCTTTAATCGATAAAGTTCACACACTAATTGGTGACGGCGAAATTACACAATTTTCAAACGTTGGAATTCAATTTGATTTACTAACTGGTTCAACTGGTGGTGTTCTTGAATATACTACATACCAAGCAAATGTTTCACTTAACTTAAGTGATCTTGGTGGTGCTGCTGAAGATGAGAGCGAATTCTCATTCGAAATGCAACTTATTGGTAAAGCAACAGAAGTCACTTCTGCTTAATTAAACGTCCTTATGGGTAGGTGGAAAAACCTACCCCTTTTTTTATAAATGAAGGGAGGAAAAATATATGAATAGTGCCGAAGTATTGATAAAGTTTAAAGCCGATACAAACGACGCAAACAAAAAGATTGAAGGCTTAACGAAAAGTTTTACACTTGGTGGATTAGCAGTAAAAGGTATTTCCGCAGGAATAAAAACATTTAATCAAAACTTGGGAAGTGCAATAACACGTGTCGATACATTAAATAACTTTGTTAATGTTATGGGAAACTTGGGTGTAAGTGCAAAAGATAGTGAAGAAGCACTAGATATGTTAAATAAAAAACTTGACGGGCTTCCAACAACTATTAATGAAGGTGCGCTTGCAGTTCAACGTTTTACTGCGGCAAATGGCAATGCAAAAAAATCAACTGAAATATATCTTGCTTTGAACAATGCGTTGCTAGCAGGTGGTGCTTCAATGGAAGTACAATCAAACGCAATGGAACAATTAAACCAAGCGTATGCTAAAGGTCGACCAGACGCAATGGAATGGCGTGCAATGATGACCGCAATGCCTGGTCAATTAAAACAAGTTGCACAAGAATTAGGGTACACTTCAATTGCTATTGGTGGTGACTTACAAACTGCTATTATTAAAGGTACGCTATCAATGGACGATTTTATGGCTGCCTTTGTTAAATTAAACAAAGAAGGTACTGGAAACTTTAAATCTTTTGAAGAACAAGCCAAAGCAAGTACTGGCGGTATTAATACAGGTTTAAAAAATATGAAAACTGCTATTGTACGTGGTATGGCAAATGCAATTCAAAGTGTTAATAAAGCATTAAAGAAATATGGTGGACTTGCTGGTGTACTTAAAAGCATTGGTAAGGTTGCCGAAAAGGTATTTAGTACTATTGGTAAAGTAATTGCAAAAATTATTCCTTATCTAGTTAAAGTCGCCGATTGGATTGGCAAACATAAAAAATTAATACTTGCTATTCTTACACCAATTGCCTCAATGGTTGTTGCAGTTAAAGGTGTAAATGGTGTTTTAAGTACACTTGCAAAACTTGGTGGTAGTGTTGTTGGATCAATGAAAAGTATGATTGCTAGTTTTGTTACACACCCTATTTTAACAACAACCGCAGCAATAGCCGGTCTTACTGCTGGAATTATTGCTTGGATAAGTGCAAATGATAAGGGTGCAAAAGAACACAAAAAAGCAATGGAAGACCTTAAAAAAGATAGTGAAGCCATTAAACAAGAAACTGATAGTTGGAAAGATTTAAAGAAAACGCGTGATGAAGCATTAACAACTGGCAAACGTGAAATTGATAATCTTACAGGTTTAAGAGATGAATTATACAATATTGTTGACGCAAATGGTAAAGTAAAAAAAGGATATGAAGATAGAGCAAGTTTCATTGTTAATGAATTAAGTGAAGCACTTGGAATTGAAATTGATTATAAAGACGGAATAATACAAGGATATCAAAAAATCCAAGAAGAAATTGATAAAACAATTGAAAAGAAAAAAGCCGAGATTATTCTTAATGCTAGTGAAGAAATGTACACAGAAGCATTAAAGAAACAATATAAAGCCGAAGCACAAAAAGATAAATTAAAAGCGAAATTAAATGAAAAACAAGAACAATATAATAAACTAATGGAAACAGGTAGTGATTTAGATAAAATAGGGGCTACAAAAACGGCAAAACGTTATAAAAAAGAACTTGACGCGGCGCAAAAGAACTATGATAACCAAGTTGATTTATTGAATAGTTATTATTATGAAATCGAAAAGTATGATTATAACTATGAACAATTTAAACAAGGTCATTATGATAGAATGAGTACATTAGAATATACTAATATGAAAAAAGCCAATAAAACAAAAGGCGACGCGAAAAGGTCACAAATGCAAGCCGATATAGACCAAGAACAAAAGCACTATAACAATTTGCTTGCTTATGCTAAAAAATATGGTGAAGATAGTATTAAAACCGAATTAGATAATTCTAAAAAGAAATTAGACGCATTAAAGCAAGGATTAACTGATTATGACAATGAAACTAAAAATGGTCTTAATAAAACAAAAACGACTTGGGGGACGATATTGGGAAGTATGGTTGATAAAATTAAAAATAACCAACCAGAAGTTAAAAAAGCCGGTGAAAATTGGTTAGACGGATTAAAAGAAGGTTTAACAAATAAAAATAAGAAAAATAATATTCTTTCTTCTATATCTAGTTTAGGAACAAGTATTATTAATGGTTTAAAAAGTGTTTTAAAAATTAAATCACCTTCACGTGAAGCAATGAGTATTGGTTCATACTTTGTTGAAGGTATAGAAAAAGGAATTGATAATGAAAAGAAAAATGTTCTTAACGATATTAGTTCTTTGGGTAAAGATATTATTAGTAAAGCAAATATAATGAGTAATGTTGCCGGTAACTTAAATTCAAGTATGAATATAAGTGGTTCAATTATGGGTAATATGACAATGCCAACACAACCTATTATAAATAATATCAATATCAAACAAGATCCATTAGGTCGTATGGTTAAAGATATAAAAACATTTAGTGGTGGTGCTAAAAATGATTATAATTATGGGGCAGGTAATTAATTATGAAAATATATATTAATAATGAAGAAGTTGTTTGCGACAACGAGTTAGAAATAACAGAAGAAATGTTGCAAACTTCTTCAACAATTTTAGATAATTGTTATCCTAAAAGTTGGGAAGAAAATCACGATTATATAAGTAATTTTTATTTTCCACTAGATTATTCTAAATGCAAAATATATAAAGATGATGAATTAATATTTTGTGGGCTTGTAAAAAATACAGGTGAAATAGAATTAAACCCACGTGAACCACATTATTGTTCACTTCAAATATTAGATTTTAAAGCATTATTAAGTGAAGGTGACACATTAGATTTTGTTATTTCAAACAAAACAATTGTTGAAGCGATAGAACAAATTGTTCAAGCGGTTTCTTCTTATGGTTTTATAGTTGGAAATATTAATATACTTAATCCAGACGATATAATCGGTGCTTATTCTACGCTTAATAAAACTGCTTATGACGTTTTTCAATACCTTGCTGATATTTCACAATCACGTTGGACTACACGAATGATTGATGAAAACACAATTGCAATTGATTTTTATGATCCAACGCTTATGCCACAAGGCGCAACCATTGAATATACACAAGAATTTTTTGAAGACAACAATATAGTTGATATAACATTCAATTATAGCACTGGTGATTATAGAAATAAGCAAATAATGTTAAGTGAACAAGTTTATGGTGATATTGCATATACTGATGAGATTTTGGCTGACGGATATGCAAAAACTTTTTCCGTTCAAAACACAATAGGAACATTGACAAGTGCAAGCGCTGGTGGTGTACCTTGCACAATTGCAACAAAAGACGAACAAGAAGAAGGCGTTATTGCAGACTTTTATTATTCGCCAGGAAGCAATGAAATTACAACAGAAAATAGTTATCTTGCTGCAACTACTTTATTATTTACATATATTCCTTTAGTAAGAGGAAGACAAGTTGTATATAATAACCCAGAAGTTTCTCGTATCGCTTCACAAATAAACCGAAGTGGTGTTATTTCAAGATATGAAAATAGAAACGACGTTTTAAGTAGTCGTGAACTTGAATTAATTGGAGAAAGTTATATTAAATATAAAGGCGCAGCCGACATAACACTTACTTTAACCACACAAAACAATGATTTGTATAATGTGGGACAAATAGTTGAGTTTGACGCACCAATGAACGAATTAAAAACAACTTATCTTGTTAAACAAAAAAGAACAATGATTTACTTTGCTTCTGGAGATATATTTTACGAATATATTTTGAGTTCAAATTATAACGTCGAAAATGCAATTAACTATTTCGACAATCAACGTTCAAAAGCAAACGGAAACATAAAAAGTGGCGAATATATAATTAGAAATATTGATATTGAAAATCAAAATAGCATAATATTTGATAATTTCACACAAACAGAAGGAACAGGACAAGGCGATAATACACTAAATTGTGGACTTAATTCGCCGTTCATAGTATAAGGAGGAAATATGACAGACGAAGCGAAAAAATTAGCCTTACAATATTTTGTTGGGAAAATAGACTTACAAACGTCCCCAGAAGACGTCAAGTTTAATGAATATGATAAAAATAACAATCAACTTCAAACAAAAATGGCAAACACATACTTCCCTTATGGTTACAATGTGCGTGGAATTGTTCAAGGTAATAACTCAATTGGCGACGGCTTGGAAAGTTCAATTGTATATGGTACATATGAAAATCAAAATCACACAAAAACATATGGATTTATGATTATATTAGACGAACAATATAACGTTGTTCAAATTATAAAGAAGTTTTCAAACAACGAAAGTTTTGGTACTATTGTTTCTTTAAACGTAGGAACTGACGGACGCTTCTTTATGGTTGAAAAAGACTTAAATAATTATTATAGATTTGTTTTATTAAATAACATTTTGGCAAAATCGCCAAATGATGAAGAATATAAAGTTATAATGCGTCAAACATATAGATTTCCAGACCAAAGCATTTTGTCAACAACTAGAATGCTTATTACAAAACACCCACAAGAAGCAAGATATTTGATTGCCCAATTAGTACATAATTACCAGGAAACAGAAGATTATTTATATTGTATTGAATTTGTAATTAATGTTGGTGGTGAAAACGAATGGAATACTTATTCGACAATGGTTGAAACTTGGGTGGTTGATCCTCAATATCAAACAAACGAAATTGATGATATGCTTGCTTCGTGGGATAGTGAAAACAATTTAACATTTGAAGTAACTCTTGGGGAACTACGACCTTCTTTGCAAGTAGCGTATGCCGAATTTAAAAAAGAAGCAAATAGTGACACAATCACTTCCACAATTGTTTTTCCAGAAGTAGCAACAAATTATGATTTTGTTCAAACAATTATTAAAGATTTTAATGTTAGTTATATTGCAACTGCTAGAATATTGAACAATACCCACATTTATTCAATATTTAAAAGAGAAAACAATGCTTTTCAATTAGTAGCAAATTATGAAAATGTTGTAGAAGGTTCTTTTAAAGGTATTAGGCTTGCAAAAAACAAAAATGATATATTTTGCACTTATCAAAATAATACAAACACTTATATTGGAATAATTGTTGGTGGAAATATATATATGAGTAATTTTGTAGGATTTTCTTCATCAAGCAATGATAACTTGTTTTTTATTAATGTTCAAAAATCATATAATTTATATACGGCTTATATACAATGTGGAAACAATATTAATTTTGCTAAATTAATATATTTAGATGAAGA
>JAZUSI010000040.1:0-3280 GCA_045606665.1 Christensenellaceae bacterium | reverse complement strand
CAATGTAAAGGAAATAAAAATTATCCAAATTAATATGCCCCACCACGTATCATATGCAATTATACTATTATTCATTGAATATGAAGATGCAAATATTGATATAATTCTAGTTATTATAATCATGACTATAAAAAAAGTCGTACTCATGGTAGTTATACCTGCTACAAAACAAAGTATATCGTCTGGGAAAAAAGGAAAAATAAACATAAATGTTAATACCACTTTATCTTTACCTTTAATGGCTTTTAATCCTTTATTAAGGCTTTCTTCACCCACGAGCCACTTTGCCACTTTAAACCCAAAAATTCTACCAATAAAAAATGCTACTATTGAGCCTAAAATTATACCAATACAACTTAAAATTGAGCCCTTAAGTGGGCCGAACAATAAAACACCCGCCCCAACGGTTATAAACGCAGGAATAGGTAAAACGACAACTTGCAAGAATTGTATCACTATAAATAAAAACACAGCATAGTTTCCATACGAATTGATATATTCCCTAAATTTTTCAATGCTGTTAACCTTATTTAAAAAACCACTAGTTTTTAAGAAATATAAAGAAACTACAACTATTGCAAGAAATAATACTACTAAAAAAAATAGTTTATAAATAAATGTTTTTTTACTATTAAGAAAAATAATTGCTAAAACTGTAAGCACAGAAATAATGCTTACAGATACAGCTGTTATTACACTTGAGTATGAATACCAGATACCACTTTCAAAGGTATCAACATATAAAACTGTAAATATAACACCCAAGCATCCTACCAAACCAATAAAAATGTCACAAAATATTTCCTTAAGTAAAGACAACTTATTTATTTTTCTCATAAATATATTATATTCTTACAATAAAAAGTTATCCATAAATATTGCTTTATTGCAATTTTTTATACTCAGAAACGGCTATTTTGTCGCATCTATTGTTATATTCATTGTCGGCATGGCCCTTAACTTTTACAAACTTGATTTTATGAACATTGTATAGTTCTAAAAGTCTAAGCCATAAATCTACATTTTTTACTTCTTTTTTATTTGCAGTTCGCCACCCACTACTTTGCCAAGAAAAAATCCAGTTTTGATTAAACGCATCGACAACATATTGTGAATCACTAAACACATTGACCTCACAAGGTTCTTTTAAACATTCCAACCCCTTAATTACTGCCATAATTTCCATACGATTATTGGTGGTTTGAGACTCATTTCCACTAACAACCTTTTCAATGCTATTATAAATTAGTATTGCACAGTATCCCCCCATACCTGGATTACCAGTACAAGCACCGTCTGTATATATATCAACAATTTTCATCATAAATTTTCCAGCTCAAACGCTCTTTTGACACACGCATCTATAGCTTTGTCAGTTATTTTATCTAAATTATTTTCCTTAAACACGTTTATAGCCTCAATAGTCGTTCCACCTTTACTACAAACGGCGTTAATTAGGTCATCAAGCGTTTTATCTCGATTTGCTAGCACCATTTTTCCAGCGCCAATCATCGTGTTTACGGCAAGCCTTTTTGCGTCTTCTTCTCTCAAACCTTGCCTTACTCCACTCTCAATCACGTATTTTAGAAATAAATAGAAATAAGCAGGAGAACTACCACTCACACCAGTAACTGCATTTAATTTATTTTCATCAAGCAAAACAACTGTAGCAAGTGAAGATAATAATTTTGTTATAAATAAAACGTCATTACCATCTTCAAAATCAGAAACATCTAGTCCAATAGCACCACTCGAAATTGAACAAGGTGTATTTGGCATACAGCGTGCAACTTTTGAGTTCGGAAAAACATCTTTTATTTTTTGTTTTTTAACACCAGCCATTATTGAAATAAATTTATTGCAATCACAAAACTCTATAGCTTTTAAAACATCTTTTATACTTTGTGGTTTTACAGCAAATAAAACAAATTCAGCGTTTGATGCAAGCTCAATATTATTATCCGTTGTAGAAATACTCATATCGGAAATTTTTTTAAGCGAAGCTTGCGAAATATCGCTTACGATAAGCTCATCAGTATTAAGAAATCCCGTTTTAATTGCACCATTTATTATTGCACTAGCCATAAAACCAGCGCCGATTACACCCAACTTGAATTTTTTATTCATTGTCAACACCTAAAAATCTATTTATGTTTTAAAAATTATATCCTTAACAACACTTTATAATTATATAATATTTTATACTTTTTTTCAACTAATTCCATAAAATTTTAAACTAAAACGTATTTTTGTATATCAAGAACAACAAAATAATTATTTTGTGTAAAAAAATAACGCTCCGTTCAAAAAAACGAGCGTTATTTGGCAGGGGAGACGCGATTCGAACACGCAACCTACGGTTTTGGAGACCGCTACTCTACCGTTGAGCCACTCCCCTAAAGCAATAATGATTATATAACAATTTTAAGATTATGTCAATTAAAATAAAGCCAAAACAAATAAGTGTTTAAAAAAACTATTGATTTATTTTTATTTATTAAAATAATATTTATTACTTTGAATTTTTATAATATTTTTTTTGTGTAGAATTAAACGGAATAACTTTATGAATCGGCAAACTTTTTGCAAGCAAAGTTGTTTCTTGCATTAAATAATCGCAAATTCTCTTTCGTTCATCTTCAATTTGGGCTAAGCCATTAAACGTAATAGCCTTTCCAAATAACATTATTCTTAATTCTTTGCAATAATACATAGGAACAAAAGATAATCCTTTCATTGTGTTTTTGTAATACATTCTTGCGACGTCCACAAAATATTCGTTGAACTTATTAGTAATTTCATTAAATTCATCCGGACATTCAGGTAAAATTACAACATTATAACCTTTGTCAAGACAATCAGTCGTCATTTTATATGTCTTTACAATGCGCATGTCTCGATAGACCGGCAAAGCATCTGCCCTATTGAAGATTTTTACAACTAAAGGCTTAAGTAAAAATACAAAAAACTTTTGTAATCGAGTTGGCTTACCACTGAAAAAGTTATCGTAAGCATATTGTGGAAAAGCTTTTTTATCAAACATTGGAGAATCACACCAAATAACTTTATCTGTTGGAAAATATAGTTCGTTTATTATAGGACCATGCATTTGAGCATGATTTCCTGTAAAAATACATGGTTCTTCTGGAATATTTTCTAAACCAGCATAACGTGGCTTTTTCCAAAATAGCTTGATAAAAAAGGCACATATTGTATAAACTATGCCTTTTTTCTTTTTTAATTTTTTATTCTTGTTCATCAATATTTATTTCTTTATTTT
>JAZUSI010000039.1:0-8015 GCA_045606665.1 Christensenellaceae bacterium | reverse complement strand
TATATTCGTAGATTTTGCCCGTCCCATTACTTACCCTATCAAGCGTACTGTCGTGGCATGAAACAAGAACTCCATCTTTGGTTGACCATAAATCAAATTCAATTTCTTGAGCGCCAAGAGCAATGGCTGAAGCAAAGGCTGGCATACTATTTTCAGGCGCAATAGTGTTAAACCCTCTATGAGCACAAAGTCTTGGATATTTCATAACGTTATCAAACGGCACCACAGATGCACCACCATTACGATAAAGCCAAGGTCTTCTTCCTTCTTCAATATATTCATAATGAGACTTCAATTTGCCCATGTGCCCTGCTGGTTTATAATATTTATCTTTTGGGTCAATCTCACATATACCTAAACCAACACGGCTTTGCATATTAAGAAGCATTTCACCTTTTGGAGAAACCACCATACTACTTCCACAAAGTTTAGAATCTTCACCAAGAGACACAGATGAACGAACTAAATAAGCGTTTGTATTATAACATAGGAATTTATTATTGATTTCAAGTGCTTGATGCGTATCCGTGCGTTGCAACGCACAACCTATAATAACGTCAACGTTTTCACGTGCAATTTTAGCAAAATTTTCATAGAAATAAAAGTCGTAACAAGTAAGAAAAGCAAATCTTAACCCTTCTAATTCTAAAACGTATGGAGAAGCAATCTCGTAACTATATTTAACGTCAAGTTCGTGACCGCCTTCTTTATCGGTTTTAACTTCACTTGGCGCCGGATGTGCTTTAAAATATTTGCCTACAATATCGCCATTTCTGTCTATAGCATATGTCGTATTGCGAATACCTTTCTCGGTATTATAACCAGCATTAACGAACACAAGAGAATTGCATCTTTTTGCTGTTTCACTTGCTTTTTTTAATAGAACGTCTCTATACGTATTTACTGCATTATAATACCCTGACTTGCCTTTAACATCTGCAAGTGCATCACTATATTCAGGAAGAACGATTAAATCTAAACTATCGTCACATTCGTCTAACAATTTAATTAAATCATTAAAACGAACATCAACGTCATTTTCGTTAAAAGAATATTTTGGTTGTACAACACAAACTTTCATTTTTATCTCCATACTATTTTTTTATTTTTGTCTTTCAAAACAAACCACAGTTTCAATATGTTTGGTGTGTGCAAACATGTCAAATGGCCTTGCATATGTAATTTTATATTTTGGAACATAATTTTCAACCTTTACAATAGCCGTACCATCTTGTTTTAATGAACCGACCAAAAGGCCAACGTCTCTTGCCAACGTTGATGGCTTACAAGAAACGTACACAATTTTATCAATATCACTATTTAATAAAGCGTTTATAACCTTTATATCGCAACCTTTTCTAGGCGGGTCTAAAACAACACTTATATTACTACCATTTTGTTTTTCATTTGAAATTAGGTCAGGAAGTAGATCTTCACATTTGCCTAAATGATTAGTAATTTTATTATCTAAATTATTAATTTTTGCCAAGTCATTAGCACAGGCAACTGCCTCTGGAACAATTTCTACCCCAACAGCCTTTTTTGCATTCTTAGCAAGTATTGCAGTCATTAGTCCTGCACCACTATATGCATCAAAAACAACCGTATTTTCATCAGCATTTATAAGTGTTCTAACCGTTGAATAAAGTTTTGAACAAACAGAATCGTTAACCTGCATAAAACTTTGAACACCTATTTTATATTTTATACCAAACATCTCACTAGTATAGTCTGGTTTTCCATATATCAACTTAAACGTGTCACCATAAATGACGTTCGTGTCTTTTTTATTAATATTAATATATAATGAAAAAGGAAACTTTACATACTCTTTTATAATTTGAACTAATCTATCAAGTCCACGAATATTATCATTGATAATAACTGCTGTGATAAGTAAATTTCCTTTTATCTCCTTAACGGTAATCTCCCTCAATTCTCCACTATTTGAGGCTTCATCATAACCTTGTATTGAAAATTCTTCTATGTATTTTGAGAAAGCAAGAATAATGTCTTTTGTCCAAACTGCATTGATTAAACAATCATTAATTGGTATAACCCTATGCGAATTTTCAGCATAAAAACCTATACTCGTTCCAAATTGTGTTTTTGAAACAGGCAACTGAAGTTTGTTGCGATATCTAAAATCGTTGTCACTACAAATAGTAGAAGAAAGGTCGACGTCAAGATTCGCAACAGACCTAAAGGTCTTTTTAATCGACTCTTGCTTTATGATTAATTGTTGCGCGTATTTAATATGTTGTAATTGACAGCCACCACATTTTGTAAACACAGGACATTTTGGTCTTACTCTTATTTCAGATGGCGTCAAAATTTCAAGCGCCTTACCATAAACGCACTTTGACGTGATTTTTAATATTTTATACCTAACTTTTTCCCCTAATAGTGCAAAAGGAACAAAAACAACCCTTCCATTTTGTTTTATTATTCCTTCTCCATTAGCACCCATTGACAAAACTTCGCCAATAAATTCCTGATTTTTTTCCATTTAAAAACCTATTTAATTATTTTTCTTAAATATTTATCTACAAAAAATTTTACAACGAAAAGGAACCTATCGTAAATAAAGAAAAATATTACTGCAATTAAGCCAACACCATAAATAATATAATTTTCTATAAAAGCAGGTAACCCTTCAAATATACCATTCAAAACAAGCGTGTAATAAAAATAACAGCCATACGCAACAATAACGAACCAAATCAATCCAATTATTATTGTAATGCTAAATTTAACTTTTTTTTCAAGTAGTTTGTTTTTTACTATTGGATAAACTCCAAAAAAAGTGAAATATGCTGGAAAAATTAGCGCAAAATTAAATCCTGAACATAAAAGAGCAATCAATCCACCCGCTAAAAAAGCAAGAAAACTTCCTTTATATGATTTTAAATATAAAGGAAGCAACACAAAAACAGATGCTACAACTACCATGAATAAATCGGTAATTTCAATATAAGATCCTATAATAAGCGCGATAGCTATAAAACCTGCAGAAATTGCAGATAAGGAAATGACTTTGCTTTTCATCATCTACAATTGCAACACATATTGCACAACATATTCATACAACACATTGTTAAACAATAATCAACACAACCATTAGAATCCGTTCCACCCATCTGAGCATTCTCACCCGCTTGATAATTCGCACCATAACTATTGCCGTTGAATTGCCTATCGTTATATTCAATTTTTTCTTTAAGTTTAACGTAAGCTGTAGAATACTTTTCATTATGAGGTTCTAAATTCAAAGCAATTTCCAATTGTTTTTTACTTTCATTAACCCAATTTTTTTTATAAAAAATAACTGATTGCAAATAATGCCATTCAGCATCTCTATGATTAATATCATCAAGTTTAGCTTGTGCTTCAGAAATTTTGCCTTGCTTTATTAATGTTTCCACTTCACTAAAATCGTGCATATTTTTTCCACCCTCTGTAGTTTTAGTTTTATTTGATATGATTTCAAAATAAGCTGTCTCAAGAATAGTTAGTTGTTTTGCTGCCTCATTGCCAGCCTCTCCCTCAAGAAACCTTTCTTTTGATAGCTTTTCTTTTTTCTCTAAATAAGCTTTTTCAATTTCTTCTTGAGTAGCATTTATATCAACACCTAAAATTTCGAAGTATTTTTGCATTTTTCTTTCTCCATTATTCTTTTGGTTTGAAGTACCAAACCTCTATATAATACGTTATCTATTAAATCGTGATTAAATTTATAATTTAATTTCCCCGCAAGTTCTGCAATTCTATTTAATACAGATGCAAACACAACTGTTAAATCTTGCTTAGCATCATCTAAAAGTTGCTCTTTAGTATTTATTGAAGGATACATGTTGATAAAAACGTTAAAGTTGTTTTTCCTTTTATCCTTATTAAAATCATCTAAAGCATCTATTAGATATATCCATTTACCTAAATAATATGCAAGTTCTATTATTTCTTCAGTAATATTATCATGTATAATTACTTCAACAATATCTTGCATCATATTTCCAAAAGGGTCTGCAACAATATCCATACTGTCGCATTTAGCTTTTTCGAGTTTTAATAATTCTTCGTAACGTTTTTTTACTATTTTATCAATTTCAGGCTCATTTTTCTTAGCCTTTTTATATGCACTATTAAAAAAACTTCTTTTTATTTTGCCTCTGCCATTATCTATAACGTCATCACTTAATTTATAGTAAGCTAAAATTACGTTTAAATATGCAATCCTTTCCGTCAAATTATCAACTGATGCAATCGACCTTTTCCTTATTGGGTGAACAACACAATGTTCTTTCTCAACCTTAACGTCAACACATGTTAGATTGTGCAATAAAACTGATAAAAATGTCAGGTCATAATTAAGCACAAACCTTGCTTTTTGACCACAAGTTTTACCTATCCCCTTGCATAGTCCACAATACATTGCTTGATATAGGACCGTATCTTTTATATACATATTTGGTAAATCAGTTTTAATATAACCAAACATTTTAACCCCTTTTTCTTGGAAGTAGCCCCACTTTTTTATAAACCTTAGAAAGTGTCCTATATGCTAATCTTTCGGCACGTTCAGCACCACTTTTCAAAACTTCATCAAGATAGTTTTTATCAGCAAGCAACTTATTTTTTTCTTGCCTAATTGGCTCAATAACATCAGCAACTGCCTCACCCACTGCAAGTTTAAAGTCGCCATATCCTTTTCCCTCAAATTGCTTTTCAGCATCTTCGATTGTCATGTTGGTAAATGCTGTATAAATTGACAATAGATTGCTGATGCCTGGTTTATCTGGTGAATAAATAATTTTATTGTCACTGTCTGTAACTGCACGCTTAAACTTTCTAATAATGGTATCTGGATCATCGTCCATGGAAATAAATGCATTCAAATTTGCATCGGATTTACTCATTTTTCTTTCAGGTTCGCTTAAACTCATAACTCTTGCACAAGACTTACCAATATATCCTTCAGGAACTTTGAAAGTTTCGCCAAAACGATTATTAAAACGAATCGCCAAATCTCTTGAAAGTTCTAAGTGTTGCTTTTGGTCTGCTCCGATAGGAACAAGCTCTGTTTGATAAAGCAATATATCAGCAGCCATCAAAACTGGATAATCCATTAGTCCCATGTTTATATTATCTTCATGCTTAAGACTTTTATCCTTAAACTGTGTCATTCTTGAAAGTTCACCTGGATAACAAATAGTATTCAATATCCAAGCTAATTCAGCATGTGCAGAAACGTGTGATTGTGCAAATAATATAGATTGTGTTGCGTCAATACCACAAGCAAGATATAATGCCGTAAGTTCATAAGTGTTTTTCCTTAAAATTGCAGGTTCTTGCTTAACGGTTAAGGTATGCAAGTCTGCAATAGAAAAAATACTATTATAATCTGATTGTAATTTTCTAAAATTTCTTAACGCACCAAGATAATTTCCTATTGTTAAAATACCACTTGGTTGAATGGCGCTAAATAATATTTTCTTATCTTCCATTATACTACACCTAACTTTAATTATTCTTGAATTATTTAATAAAATCCATAACAGCATCAACTGTTTTGCTTTTTTCTATTACCAAAGTAAATCTTTTTTCCTTTGTTTTAAGTTCTGAAATTTGTTTCGGAATTGGATTTGCAGTTTGTTCAAAGAGCAAATTAGCACACTTAAATGCATCTTCTGGTGCTTTGTCACTTATCGCACTTAACACGTCATGCGCAAATTTGTACGGACTTGCCGTTGAAAGAATAACCGTTTGATTTTGATTGCCAGTAAAATCCTTAAAACTCATTGCCACGTTATATGCAACTGAAGTATGAGTATCTAATAAATACCCATATTCTTCAAACACGTTGCCAATGGTTTCAATACAATCTACTTCATCAGTAAAGTTTGCAAAAAATTCCTTTGACAAGGTTTCTTTTTCTTGTTCAGAAATTGTATATTTGCCATAAGACTTTAATTCTTCCATTCTAACTTTTGTTAATGATGAATCTCTTCCCGAAAGTTCAAAAATTAATCTTTCTAAATTACTTGAAATTAAAATATCCATTGATGGAGAAATTGTCTTAAAGAACTCTCTATTAGCATCATAAGTACCACTTGCAAAAAATTCAGTTAAAACGTTGTTTGAATTTGACGCACAAACAAGCTTATCAATAGGAAGTCCCATTTGTTTTGCATAATAACCTGCAAGTATATTACCAAAATTTCCCGTTGGAACAACAAAGTTAACTTTTTCACCAAGCTCAATTTCACCAGATGAAACAAGGTCAGCATATGCCGAAAAATAATAGGTAATTTGAGGAGCAAGCCTACCGAAGTTCATTGAATTTGCACTTGATAAAACAACGCCTTTTTCAAGAAGTTCTGCATTAATTTCTTTACTAACAAAAATATTTTTAACAGCCGTTTGGCAATCATCAAAATTGCCTTTGATTGCAACTACGTTAACGTTTGAACCTTCTTGAGTACACATCTGAAGCTTTTGCATATCAGAAACGCCTTCGCTTGGATAGAACACCATAACTTTAATTCCTTCAGCATCCTTAAAGCCTTCAAGAGCAGCCTTTCCCGTATCCCCACTCGTTGCAACTAAAATTAATACTTCTTCCTTTATTCCACTTATATCACAACCTTTTCTTAATAGGTATGGCAATAAAGTAAGCGCAACGTCCTTAAACGCAAGCGTTGGGCCATGGAATAATTCCATAATAAACGTACCTTCATCAATTTTAACAAGTGGTGCCCCATCGTTATCTTCAAATTTTGCGTAACTATTTTTGCATGCTGATAACAATTCAGCATAATCGTATTCTTCCAAGTATTTATGCAATACATAACAAGCACGTTCTGCATAGTTTAAGTCGCATAATTCTTTAATATTATCAAGTGATATCTTTGGGAATGTTTCTGGTACAAAGAGACCACCATCGTCTGCCAATCCTTTTGAAATTGCTTTTGCTGCGCAATCAACTTGCGCTCCACCACGAGTACTAATAAATTTCATAAAAACTCCAAGTATTAAAAATAAAAAGTCGGAAATAACTTCCGACTTATATTTTACTACATTTTATATATAAAAATCAAGTTAATCAACATACTTTAGTATAAAAGCAGGCAAATCTTCTTTTGCACAACTACAAGTTAAGACAAATTTAACAGAATATAATTCTTCTAACTTTTCCATTGCTACAAATATCTTTTCTAATTCGCCAAGAGGCTTGCCAGTAATCCTTGAAATACCATCAATAAATATATATTCATTGTCACCGTTTGCTGCAACTAAACCTTTGATAAAACCTCTAAAACCACCCTCACAAACTATATCATAACCTGTAACGTCTAAGTATCTAATTTGGTTATTAAGGTCGTATGTATATCTAGTTGTATCAGTAACAAATATTACGTGTCCTTTTGCTGAATCAAGCACTTTATTAGCGCTATCTAAAATTGTTTTCGTTTTGCCTGTACCTTTTGGTCCGTAAATGATTTTCATTAAAAATAATCCTCCTAACGATATATTTTCTGCTTATATTGTATAACACTTTTTGAAAAATTACAATAGGTTTTTAAAAAATTGTTTAATAAATTTAAAAGTTTTTCTGAGCAGAAAATTATTTTAATTGTTCTATAAATTTTGCTAGTCTATTGAGTCCTTCTTCAATATCTTCTTTTGATATAGCGTATGAAAGTCTTATACACTCATCATTGCCAAATGCAATGCCTGGGATAAGAGCTACACCACATTTTAACGCACAGTCTGCAAACGATAAAGATCCATCAATTTTAACCCCATCAAAAGTCTTACCAAGCAACTTAGAAACATTAACAAATACGTAGAAAGCTCCTTTTGGTTCAATGCATTCAACTCCAGCCATTGAAGATAATTTATCAATCATAAGACGTCTGCGCTCATCGAACACCTTTTGCATTTCGCATATAAATTCATTACCTGCACTATCTCTTAATGCTGTGACTGATGCATAAAGTCGGATCGTAGCCATG
>JAZUSI010000038.1:0-2715 GCA_045606665.1 Christensenellaceae bacterium | reverse complement strand
GTCTAATTTATTTTGTTTGCTAAAGCCACAATTAAAAAACAGGAAGAAATCTTAATTTCTTCCTGTTTAGCTTTTTTATCCGTGCACTTTTTGGGGTGCAGTTCAGATTTAGGAGTCTTTTTTGTGCTAATAAAAATTTTATTTATTAAATCAAATCTACTGGAATTTTGAATACGACTTTTTTGATTTCAATAGGAGATTCAACTGCAATGCATTGATGAAGGTCATTAGGATACATAATGCCAAACGTACCCTCCAAAAGCAAAGCGCTATCAAAAGTTTTTGGGGAATAGAATGCACGGTCTTTAACGTCATCATATTCGGTAACGGGTTTATTGTCGGCTAAATCTTGTTTTAAGATTTTTTCTTCTCCACAAACGATATATTGAAGGTCAAGGAAAGCTCTATGTGCTTCCATTTTAACCGATTCAAAAGGTTTGGTGGTGTATTCCAACACGTTGGCATACGTTTCTCCTAAGATAACGTGCTTGCCTTTATCTGCAGTTTTAGCCGTTTTTAAAAAATCTAAAATGGCATTTAGTAATTCTTTGTCTTTAATATAGTCTTTCAAGTTTGCAATTTTATCGATATACATAATTCACCTCAAAATGATACTATATTTATTTTAATGCAAAAAATTGTAAAAGTCAATAAAAAAATTTTTATTCCCAAGTTTCAAAAGCATATTTTCGATATCGGCGAGGGAAATATCTATCCTGTTGGCGAGTATTTTTCCGTTCTTTAATATTAATTGCCCTAAAATATTTTTTCCACAACAAATTAAAATTTTCTTCATTTTGCGATGGCGAAAAGTTTGCAGGTAAGTCTGTAAATTGCACTTTAATCGTTCTGCCGTTAGAAATGGCGATTTTATTTCTCTTTCCGTCGTGTATGATAAAAGGCGTGGAGGAAAGCCTCCTTAAAAAATGTGGAGCAAGTAGTTCCACTATATCGTTGTCGGGTGCAAATTGTGCGTATAACACTCCGTTTGCACTTTCCCTAAACCGTAAAAAACCAAGCATAATATGTCTTTCGTGCAAGACTTTTTGAACCAAAAATGAAAATGAAGAAACTTTCTTTTCAGCAAGCATATTGGAAACGTCTTGACGTTTTTCAAGCATAAAATGCGCATAGTTAAAAGCCACCAAAAGCGCATTTTTTTCGCAAGATAGTAAGCATACTTTAAGGTGTGCAATAATATCACATCCACCATACTTAAAAAGCGCAGTTTTAACTCTGTTTGCGTGTTCAAGATTAGTTTCAATCTCTATTGGCAAATAGTCAAGTTGTGGCTGATAAGTCATATTATCAACAACTAAATCAGGGGTTAACTTTTCGGTAAACGAAATATACAGGGCAGACAGGATTCCATCAACCGATTTATCAATAATAAACATTTTCATAATTCACCAGTTAAAGCAGAAAGTGATGCAGAAGACACGTTAAACATGGATAGTTGCTCGTTTTGGTTTAACTCAGCACCGATTAAAAGATTTTTTATGCCATATTCGTTTTTTGAGCCAATGAACTTGCCGTTGCAAGTTATAAAATGCACGGCTCTTTTTAGAACTACTCTTAATCGTTTAAGGTCATCAAAATCGAGTTTTGCATACTTTCTTGCAAACATAATTCGCCCTGCACTTTTAATTCCTATCCCTGGAACTCTAACTAGCATTTCAAGAGGTGCAGAGTTTATTTCGATAGGGAATAACCCCAAGTTTTTCAACGCCCACGCACACTTTGGGTCAAATTCTAAATCCAAATTTCCGTCGTTATCGGTTATTTCGCTTGCCGAAAATCCATAAAAACGCAACAGCCAGTCGGCTTGATAAAGCCTGTGTTCACGAGTTAGTGGTGCTTGGCTTTGGGGAAGAAGCGAAGTGTCAAAATTGGTAGGCGTATAGTTTGAGTAATATACTCTCTTTAGTTTATACACGCGATACATATATTCTGTTAACTTTAAAATTTGAGCATCAGATTCTGGTGAGGCTCCAACAATCATTTGCGTTGTTTGACCGGCAGGTAAAAAGTCCTTTCGCCTATTTAATTTTAGGGGATTATCGTAATACTTATCTAGCGCAAGCATTTTCATTGGTTCAATTATTGCAGTCTTGCTCTTTTGTGGGGCAAGAATCGATAAACTTTTTTCGCTTGGAAGTTCAATGTTGAAACTCATTCTGTCCACGTAAAATCCTGCCCTTTCAATCAAGGTCTTGTCGGCAGATGGAATTCCTTTAAGGTGAATGTAGCCGTTAAAGTTATACTTAACTCGCAAGAGTTTAACCGTGTCAAAAAGAATTTCCATAGTATGATTTGGGTTTTTAACAACGGCTGAAGATAAAAACAGCCCTTCAATATAGTTTCTTTTGTAAAAAGCGATAACAAGCTCGCAAATTTCGGTTGGGGTGGCAGTCGCGCGCTCTATATTATTGGTGCACCTGTTAACACAATACTTACAATCGTATATACAATCGTTACTCATCAGTATTTTAAGTAGGGAAATACATCTTCCGTCTTGCGTAAAAGAGTGGCAAATTCCACCAAAACACGCATTGCCAACACCGTTTTTATTGTTTTGACGCCTTGACCCACTTGATGAACACGAAACGTCATACTTTGCACTATCAGCCAAAATTTCAAGTTTTTTAAAGTCCAAGATTTTTCTCCTTTAACTATTATAATGAAAGAAGTTAAAAAATTAACTTACAAAGATTT
>JAZUSI010000037.1:0-3488 GCA_045606665.1 Christensenellaceae bacterium | reverse complement strand
CATATAACGCCCCAACTTTTAGTGTTATTAGCATACCAATCTAATACTTCCTCAAGAGTGCGTCCGGTTGCGCCTTTTATATAGCCAAAACCACTTCCCATATCTGACATTTGTGGGGTTGTAATAATTTTCTTCATAGTTTTAGGCTTCATAATTTTACCTTTTAGTTTTATTTAGATTTAATAGGTGGTGCAGGGCTAAAAACCTTTTTGAAAACTAAACCAAGTCCAACTCTACCGTCGGTACGTGGATAAATTTCAAAATTATTAGCCTTTTTCAATGCTTCGCAGAATTTATCCATATGGTCAACCACAAATAAATCCGTGACTATTTCCATACAAATTGAAGCGCCTGTCAATTCATCAGGACGAATATCAATTTCTGCACTTTCGCAAACATCCCAAGCAAAATCCGAAATTTCTTGAATGATACTTTTAACTTCTTCATAACGCTCTTTGTTTTTTACTAAAACTACGCCCTCAGGCATTAGTTCTTTGTAAACTTTGAGCAGTTCTTGTATCTTTTCATCTTTCACGCTTAATCCTCCTTTATGCAAGGGAAAGCGTAACGATAGCCCTTGCAATTGTTTTATATTGAATTACAACGAACTATCAGCCGTTAAAGAAAGTTGGGTACAACTTTGGATGTAAAAAGTGGAAAGCCATTACATAAACAAACAACAATAAATATGTAATGGCAGGCTCCACAACGCCTATATAATGGGGAACAATAAACGCTTAAACCACATAGGGTGGTAGGATATATGCGAAAATGAATACCCCTTTATATCAAATTAATTTTTTAAGTCTATTCCGTATTTTTCAAAAATTAAAGAAGTAAAAATATCGGAATACGTAGTTCCTTGAGACTTAACCAAATTTTTGAGAGCCTCTTTGTTTTTTAATGGTATGCGTATAATAACTTTGAAACAATTAGCATCATATTTTTCTGGGTGCTCTTGACGATTTTTTTTATGCCAAGCAACAGTTTTTTCATTATGCTTAATACGACGAAGTTCTATTTCTTCTTCTGTTAAATTTAATCGTGGTCTACCACGCTTTCTTTTTTCTTCCATAACATTATTATAATGATTATTTTTAAAAAAGTCAACGCAAAACGGTAGATTTTAGGCAATTATGTTGCAATTTCCTCAAAGTCATCCATTATTCTTTTAATTGATAGTTCGTAATCTAAATTGTAGATGCTTACAAAAATATCACGCATATCAAATTTATACTTTTTTATAAATTTTTCAATAATTTTGCGACGCTTTTCTTGATTTACGCATATAAAATTACTTGAAGATGATATGAAGCAATTAGTTCTTATTTTTTTATATTTAACAATTTTGCTTTTTTTATCGTAAACGCATAACAATATTCTCATAACCAAACCACCTATTAAAGAATAAAGTAGGGCTCTCGCTATATTGCAAACAAGAGCCCATAATTATTATAAAATTTTACGCATTAGCAGTTGCTGGGGCTTCTGCGTTGGTTTCAACGGTCTTTTTATCGTTTTTAATCTTAAACTCAACAGTATATCTACCGTTAGTTAGGATACGATAACAGATATCCATTATAAGCCTACGCAAGAAATCGTTTTGAGCCGTTTTAACGCCAAGTCTTTCTTTACCCTTTTTGGTATAACACATAATCAAGTATGCAATATCGTGGTTATTACACTTGTAAGTGTTATTGCCTTTGCCGTCGTCGTTAAAGATTATACCGTCTATAACTCTTTGACATTGTTTGCAAATTTGGGTATTACTATCAGGCGTTTCACCCATTTCAATTTTACGGGCTTGTTCATCAAGGAAATACTTGTCAACAACTTGCTTAATTTCGCTTGCAGAATACTTTAACTCTTTTGCAGAGCGTAAGCATAACAACTGATTAAACTTTTGAACAGGATACTGCCAATCGGTGTCTAATTTAGCGTGCTTGCAGAATTTAAGTAGGTCAATTTGACGAGTTTTTTCAACTAATTCAAGGCTCTCAACCTTATGAGTTTCTTTATTAGTCGTTTCCTTATGTCTTACGATTTCGTAAGAATAAGCCTTGATTGCTTCAATTATAGGCATAGGTAATTTAGCCAAATCGGTATAAACTGCCGTTGCTTTTAATTCAGCATACTTCTTTTCTGCTTCATCAAGTTTAGGCATAAGTTCATAATAATCTTGCAACTTGTTTGCCTTGATTAAAGCGTTTGCCTTTGCGATAAGAGTTTCAATGTCCTTTTTTGACTTTTCTGGTGTCATAACCATTGTGCTTTTTGCCATAACGCAACACTCCTAAAAATATTTGTGAATTAGTTAGCATAAAATGCCATAACACCCACGCCACGAGAAGGCTTCACTGTGTGAGCATAAGGCTTGCCACTATAACAGCAAGCCTTTTAAGAGAGAAAAAAATGAAAATTAAACAAGAGATGATTGCTTGTGATATGCCTTAAATAAACGGCTTACAAAGATTTCACGACCTTTTTCGCCATAACGCTTTGCAACTTTGTTGCAGTTTTCAGCAACGCCAATAAGCGTGCATTTTTGTGATTTTTTTAACAATTTTGCTATAAATTTTTCCATACAATTACCCTAAATTCCGTAGTCGTTCCAACAGCCAAGATAAACACCATTTCTACTAATTAAAACGGTATCGCCATCGTGAAACCACTCTAATGCAGTATCAATTTTGTTTGATTTTTTACCCGTTCGCCTATTCTTGAAAAGGTATTTGACCTTTACTGCCATAATGCTACACCTACCTTAATTTATTGACACGTAAGGGAATTGAACCCTTTGAAACCCCAACGATTTTGTGCCATATAAAACTACCCTAAAAGCAAAGCCAATAGGGTAGTCTTTTTATAATAATCGCTATAAGCGATATTTTTAGATTTTACATTTCACACTATTTATAATTCGTTACGCAATAATATCCTTAAATATCTAATGTGCTACTTGAACACTAATAGAATACCTATGCTGGCATTTTTTGACAATTCGCCAAGCGTTATATTTACTTGAAACATAATGCCTATAACGGTTGAAAAGGTATAAGTTTACTATGGTCGTAATTATACTTTATGCTTAGACATAGTTGCACAAGCCGAGTTTAGGTTTTATGCCATACCTGTTGCCATTTTCACTAACTGACACGCCAAAGGGCTTAATTCCACAATGGCTTAACCGTCGCATTATTCGTTAATGTTCGCCATACACAATTCTATCGCCTTGTATAGTAGGCTATTATTGTTAGGTTGTAAATCAATGGTATGAGCATTGAGATACTCTACACAATAAAGCAATTAGTTGATTATCCACTCTCGCCAACGGGGAGGCTTGCTAATGAGAGCATACCAAAGTATGAGGCTTATGACCATAAGAGTCATAAAGCCCCAAATGAATAATTAGAGCGTTTTTGTCTTGACGCAATGCAAGTCATAGTTGGTTAGGAACGCTATGCCGTTCACAACGCCATTTGGCAGGC
>JAZUSI010000036.1:0-9932 GCA_045606665.1 Christensenellaceae bacterium | reverse complement strand
CCAAAGAGTATTCAACTAGCCGTTTTAATAGATAGGGGGCATAGGGAATTACCTATTCGTGCTGATTACGTTGGAAAGAATGTTCCAACTTCTAAAGAAGAAATTGTTTGTGTAAAAATAGATGATAAAAATAATTCGGTTATTTTGTGTCAATAAAAAGGAAGTGGCAAAGTGGCAAAACCATTAGTAGCAATTGTGGGAAGACCTAACGTTGGTAAATCAACGTTTTTTAACAAGGTTGTAGGAAAAAAGATATCTATAGTAGAAAATTTTCCAGGCGTAACTCGTGATAGGCTTTATGCTGATGCAGAGTGGTGTGGAAATTATTTTACTTTAGTTGATACCGGTGGATTGGAATTAAAATCAACCGACCAAATGTGGAAACATATTCAAAAGCAAGCAGAAATTGCAATAGAAACGGCTGACGTTATTATTTTATTTACTGATGCGAAAACAGGGCTTAATTCTTCTGATGAAGACGTGGCAATGAAACTTCGTAAGTCTGGAAAGCCTATAGTTCTTGCAGTTAACAAACTTGATAATTATAATATAGAAAAGTTGTATGAGTTTTATAATTTAGGTTTAGGTGAACCTTTTGGAATTTCAGCTGAACACGGAACGGGAATAGGCGAACTTTTAGATGCTGTTGTTCAAGAATTTAATAACGTTGGCGAAAAAGAAGATGATGAATCGTTGCATCTTGCAGTGGTTGGAAAACCAAATGCAGGAAAGTCGAGTTTGTGTAATAAATTACTAGGGTTTGATAGGACGATTGTGTCAGACATAGCAGGCACGACTAGAGATGCAATTGATACTCCATTTATTTATAAAGATAAAAAATATACTTTAATCGATACAGCTGGTATTAGAAAGAAAAAAAGTGTTGAAGAAGACTTGGAATATTATAGTGTATTACGTGCGTTGGGTGCAATTCGTAGGGCTGATGTTTGTATTATTATGATAGATGCTTCAGTAGGTGTTACGGAACAAGATGTTAAAATTTGTGGATACGTTCATGAACAAGGTAAGCCCTCTGTAATAGTAATGAATAAGTGGGACTTAATTGAAAAAGATACTAATACTATCAATGCTTTTAACAAGGATTTGTCTGAAGCATTAAAGTTTATGGACTATATTTTGCCAATATACGTTTCAGCAAAAACAGGACTTAGAACTGATAAGATTTTAGATTTATCATTAAGGGCAATGGAAAATGCAAATAGGAGAATTAGCACAGGGCAATTAAACGATTTAATTTTAGACTGTGTTAGGGCTAACGAGCCACCATCAGTAAATGGTAAAAGATTAAAAATAAAATTTGTTACACAGCTTTCTACTAATCCTCCAACTTTTATTTTGTTTGTTAACGAAACTGCGCTTATGCATTTTTCGTATAAAAGATATCTTGAAAATTGCTTGCGTAAAGCATTTGATTTTTCGGGAACTCCTATAAAAATTATTGTTAGGGAAAATAACGACGATGACTGATATTATTATCTTAATTGTTTTTGCACTTTTAAGTTATATGTTTGGAAATATCAACTGGGCAATTATAATTTCAAAGTCAAAAAAGCAAGATATTAGAAAAATGGGAAGTGGTAATCCTGGAACCCTTAATATGAGTAGAAATTTAGGGCTTAAATTTGGACTTTTAACTTTTTTTCTAGATATTATGAAAGGTGTAATTCCAACACTAATTGCATTTTTCTTTTTTCGTGGAAAATATTTTATCAATAGTGAGTTTGTGATTTCCGATCTTGCCGTATATTTATGTGGTTTATGTGTTGTATTAGGACATATATATCCAGTTGTGTTTAAGTTTAAAGGTGGAAAGGGAATAGCTTCAACCATAGGTGTTTTTATAGCTTGTGAATCTGTTTCAGAAGGACCTTGGATAGTAGTTATAATTATGGCGTTAGTTGCAGCCCTTGTATTTATATATTTAACTGAATTTGGAGCGATGGGATCTTTTATTGCAATAACTCCACCAGTTGTTGCAAGTTTAATTAGGTTATATGTATTATATGGAAAATACACGAGAGGATCTACTATGGTTCTTTTTATTGTAACAAATATTATTATATTCGCAATATGTTTTTTTACTTGGTTTGCGCATAGGCGCAATATCGAAAGAATGCTTGCTGGAGATGAGCATCCAACTTCAATAAAAGAAATGGTTGTTAAAATGAAATCTAAAAAAGCATTGAAAGAAAAAGAGTTAAATGATCATAAAGACAACATTTGATAAAATTTGATATCCATTCATAACGAAATCAAACCTCTCATATATTATTTGTGTAATATATGGGAGGTCTTTTTATGGAAAAATTTGATATTTATAGGGATATTGCAACGCGAACAGGTGGAGATATATATATTGGAGTTGTTGGGCCAGTTAGGACTGGTAAATCAACGTTTATAACAAAATTCATGGAAAAACTTGTAATTCCAAATATAAACAATAAGTTACAAAAACAAATTGCAACAGATGAAATGCCTCAATCAGCAGATGGGAAAACGATAATGACAACACAGCCTAAATTTATTCCAGCAAATGCGGTAAAGGTTCAGTTCAAGAATAAAGCCACAGCAAACGTAAGGTTGATTGATTGTGTTGGTTATATGGTCGAGGGGGCTGTTGGGCATGAAGAAGATCAAAAACCACGTTTAGTAAGAACACCTTGGGATAATAAAGAGTTGCCTTTTGAAAAAGCAGCTGAAATAGGTACGAAAAAAGTTATTGATGAATATTCAACTATCGGGATTGTAGTAACGACTGATGGTAGTTTTAGTGATATCCCAAGAGAAAATTACGTGACTGCAGAAAATAGAGTGGTTAAAGAGTTGCGGGCATTAAATAAACCATTTATTATCGTATTGAATTGTAAAAATCCAAAAGCAGAAGAGAGTATTAAACTTGCCATCAATCTAGAAGAAAAATATGGTGTTCCTGTAGTTTCTGTTAATGCTTTAGAAATGAGTAATGAAGACTTATATACTATAATGGAAAGAGTCTTAATGGAATTTTCAATGATTTCAGTTAATATAAATATGCCAAAATGGATGCAAGCTTTACCTGCTGATAATGCTATAATTAATGAAATTTTAGAAAAAATTAAAGAAGCATCAAAAAACGTAGATAAAATACGTGATTTTACATGCTTTGATGATTTGTTTAATGATAGTGAAAACATACAAGAATTTAAGCTTAAAGAGCTTTGTCTTGGCAGTGGCGTTTCAGAATTTGAAATTGTGCCTAATTCAGATTTATTCTTTTCGGTCATCTCTAGCGAATGTGGAGAGCAAATTGAGGATGATTATTCGCTTATGCGCTATATCAAATCTTTTGCTGATGAAAAGAAAAAATATTCAAAGATTAAAGATGCGTTAAATATGGCAGAACAAGATGGCTATGGAGTGGTTTTGCCAACGCTTGATGAAATGAATTTGGAAGAGCCTGTTTTGGTAAAACAGGGAGGAAGATATGGTGTAAAATTAAAGGCATCTGCACCGAGTTTGCATATTATGAAAGTTGACGTTACAACTGAAGTTGCTCCTACGGTTGGGACAGAACAACAAGGTGAAGACATGGTCGATTATTTAGTTCATAAATTTGAGGATAATCCATCTGCAATTTGGCAAACAAATATGTTTGGGAAATCATTGCATGACATTGTTAATGAAGGGTTAGCTGGTAAATTGAATGCGATGCCTAAAGAAGCTCAATCCAAAATGCGTAAAACTCTAACTAGAATTGTGAACGAAAATAAAGGTGGAATTATTTGTATTTTATTATAAATTTGTAATCTAACTAAAAAATGCACGAAGATTCGTGCATTTTTTAGTTATTTGGTATCATATTTTATAATTAATTTTTCAAGCAGGGCAACAATGCCATACATTAGTGCAGCAAGAATACAAAGGATAACTGTTGATGCCATTACTAAATCAAGTTTGAAAACTTGCCCACCATAAACTATTAGATATCCAAGACCTGCTTTTGAAACTAGATATTCGCCCATAATTGAGCCAACCCAAGCCATGCCAACGCTTATTTTTAACATACTAATAAATGTTGGTAAACTCCCAGGTATTACTAGTTTTTGTAATATTTGAAATTTAGTTGCGCCCATTGATTTAAGTAATAAGATTTTGTCTTTATCAGTTGCAAGAAAACCATTTAGCATAGTTATAATTGCAACTATTATACCAATTAGAATGGCCATAAATATTATAGCTTTACTGCCACTTCCACACCAAACGATAATAATTGGTCCTAGTGCAATTTTAGGTAAGCTATTGAGTACGACAATATATGGTTCTAATATTCTTCTAAGCCTTTCAGACCACCATAATATTATTCCAATTATATAACCTAAGCCAACGGCTATTAAAAAACCAACTATGGTTTCATAAAGTGTTATTCCTACATGATAGGTGAGGTTGTTTTCGGTAAACAAACTTGCAATAGTTTTGCAAATTCTTGATGGACTACTGCTAATAAATGGATCTATTAAACCTGTATATGCGCATAATTCCCAAAGAGCAAGAAGGCATATTAAAATTGCAAATCGTAAAATCCAAACTAGCATTGTTTCCCTCTTTGATTTTTTTACGTATAAAACATGTTCCTTTGAAAAGTTTTTATCTTTAGTCATAAGTCAATTCCTTCCATATTTTTTCAAACATAAGTCCAAAATCTTTACTTTCTCTTTTTCTAATAGGTGAGTCGCCTTTTAAATTTGGTCTAAAAATCGATTTTACTTGCGCAGGCCTATTGGTTAGCACTATGATTTTGTCAGACATAGAGATTGCTTCTGATATGTCGTGAGTAACTAAAATGGCAGTTTTTTGTTCAGCTTTTATGATTTTGTACACGTCGTCACATACACTTAATCTGGTTTGTGCATCAAGTGCTGAAAAAGGTTCGTCAAGTAGTAAAATTTTGGGTTTAAATACTAGGGTCCTGATTAATGCGACGCGTTGACGCATGCCACCAGACAACTGGTCTGGGTAATTATTTTTAAAATCGATAAGTCCGTATTTTTCTAATAATGATAGCGCGTATTCTTTGCTTTCGGTAGTTTTCATACCTTTAATTTCAAGTGGTAAAAGTACGTTTTTTTCAATGGTACGCCATGGGAATAGTTGATCTTTTTGCAACATGTAGCCAATATTTAGATCTGCTGAACTAACTTTTCCATCAATAACTATATTTCCACTTGTTGGTTTTATTAACCCTGCAATTAGAGACAAAATGGTTGTTTTGCCGCAACCAGACGGACCAATAATAGATAAAAATTCTTTATTTTGACAGTTAAAATTAAGTCCGTCGATTGCTTTTATTTCATCTGTTAGTGTTTGATACGTTAGAGAAACGTTTTTTATTTCTAAAAGTTTATTCATAATTTTATCCGCCGTAAAAATTTATTTTTTAGCCAAATACTTTTTTAGCTATGCTGTTATCTACTATTTTATTAAATACAACTCTTGCTGGTAATTCACCGGCGTTTTCCATTACATCTTGTAGTCTTGTAAAACTATCTTCTGTTGATTGTAAGTTTGTTTTCCAAGCATCGATATTTTTATAACTTTTAATCGATGTTTCAATAGATTTAATTGTTGTTGATGGGAATTGCTTTACAATAGATTCAGCTACCTCGTATTCGGTGTGTGTTGACATAAATTCATGTGCTTTTTTAAGCCCTTTCATGAACTTTTCTAATTTTTCTTGGTTATTTTTTATATAACTTCCGAGAGCAATGAAAGAGGTGTATGGAATTTCTCCACTTTTTTCACCGACACTTGCAACAATATGCCACGTTCCATTAGCTTGATATTCTGAGGCTGTTGGTTCAAAAACCGTGCAATAGTCTGCAGTGCCACCAATAAACGCACTCGTCATAAGGTTAAATTGAACGTCGTAATTCATTTTAAAATCACTCCCGTCATACATCCCAAGACTATTCATAACATATTCAAAAGTCATTGCAGGGACACCACCTTTTCTACCTGCTAAAACCTCTTTACCACGAAGATTGTTCCAGTCAAAATTAGGTTCAGCTATTCTTGAAACTAGAAAAGAGCCATCTTTTTGAGTTAATTGTCCAAATACTTTTGGATAATCAGCTTTACCTTGATTATAAACATAAATTACAGTTTCGGGGCCCATCAAACCTACGTCTGCAGTGCCAGACAAAATTGCTGTCATAGAGTTGTCTGCTCCGCCACCATTAGTAAGCTCAATTTTTAAGCCTTCTTCTTCAAAATATCCGTTTTCAATAGCTAAGTATAATGGGGCATAAAAAACAGAATGAGTTACTTCGTTAATTCTAATAGTGTTTGAATCTTGCTTTTTGCAAGCGCCAAACGGCATCATGAGCAAAAAGCACACTAAAACTATCGATAAAATTCGTTTCATCAAAAAATTCTCCTTTTTTGCTTTGTTTATAATTCATTTTATGAAAATGTTTTGTTTATTGACAATGATTGAAGCAATATCGTTTGACTTTATTAAAATAATAAAGTATAATAATTGATGTACGAAAAAAGGAGAAAATCCACTATGGATATGGCAAAAACTTATAACCCAGCAGAATTTGAAAAAGAAATTTATGAAGAATGGGAGAAAAAAGGTTATTTTAGAGCAGAGGTAGATGCAAATAAACTACCATTTACAATCGTTATACCACCACCAAACATTACCGGTCAATTACACATGGGTCACGCCCTTGATGAAACCTTGCAAGACACTTTGATTAGATTTAAGAGAATGCAGGGTTATAGTGCGTTGTGGCTTCCAGGAACCGACCACGCTTCGATTGCTACTGAAGTTAAAATCGTTGAGCAAATGGCGAAGGAAGGTTTAACTAAAAAAGACTTAGGCAGAGAAGGCTTCTTGAAGAGGGCATGGGCTTGGAAAGAGCAATATGGTGGAAGAATTATAGAGCAATTAAAAACACTCGGTTCTTCTTGCGATTGGTCACGCCTTGCTTTCACTATGGACGAGAGATGTTCAAAGGCAGTAAAGGAAGTGTTTGTTAACTTGTACGAAAAAGGTCTTATTTATCGTGGGGACAGAATAATTAACTGGTGTCCAGAATGTAAGACGGCGCTTTCTGATGCCGAAGTTGAATACGTTGAAGAAGATAGTAATCTTTGGCACATTAAATATCCTATCAAAGATAGCGATGAGTTTATAACGGTTGCAACGTCAAGACCAGAAACGATGCTTGGCGACACGGCTGTTGCAGTTAATCCAAAAGATCCAAGATATAAGGATATGGAAGGCAAAACACTTATTTTACCTATCATAAATAAGGAAATTCCTATAGTTTACGATGAATACGTAGAACTTGAATTTGGTACGGGTGCAGTTAAGATTACACCTGCACATGATCCAAATGACTTTGAAGTTGGCTTAAGACATAAACTTCCTGTAATAAAGGTTATTGCAGATGACGGCACTATGAACGAACTTGCAGGAAAATACTCTGGAATGCAAGCGTTAGACTGTAGAAAAGCTATTGTAGAAGAGTTGAAAGAACTCGGTCTTTTGGAAAAGATTGAGCCACTTCATCATAGCGTTGGGCACTGCTATAGATGTAATCATACGGTTGAACCTATCGTTAGTAAACAATGGTTCGTTAAGATGGAGCCACTTGCAAAACCTGCTATCGACGTTGTTAGAAAAAAGAGTGTTAAATTTACACCTGATAGATTTTCTAAGATTTATTTTAATTGGATGGAAAACGTTAAGGATTGGTGCATTTCTCGTCAATTGTGGTGGGGACATAGAATTCCTGCATATTATTGTCAAGACTGTGGCGAAATGATAATCTCTAAAGAAGACGTTAAGGTATGCACAAAGTGTGGAAGTGCTAATATTAAGCAAGATGAAGACGTTTTGGATACTTGGTTCTCTTCAGCATTGTGGCCATTCTCAACACTTGGTTATCCAGAGAAGACTGCCGATCTTGAATATTTCTATCCAACCGACGTTTTAGTTACTGGTTACGATATAATTTTCTTCTGGGTTGCAAGAATGATTTTCTCTGGGCTAGAACATATGAAGAGAATTCCTTTTAAGGATATCTTAATTCACGGTCTTGTTCGTGACTCACAAGGCAGAAAGATGAGTAAATCGTTAGGTAACGGTATTGACCCAACTGAAATTATTTCAAAATTCGGTGCAGATACTTTGAGATTTTCTCTTATTAATGGCGTTGCTGCTGGAAGCGATATGAGATTTTCTGATGAGAAAATTGAGGGCGCACGCAACTTTATGAATAAGATTTGGAATGCATCGAGATTTGTTTTGATGAATACCGAAGATAAGACTGTTTCAGATATTAAAGATTGTAAGCTTAACAGTGCTGATAAGTGGATTATTTCAAAACTAAATAAGACTGTTAAAGACGTTACGATCAATATGGAAAAATTTGAAATGGGTGTTGCGCTTGCAAACCTTTACGATTTTGTTTGGAACGATTTTTGCGACTGGTATATTGAGCTTACAAAACCTATTTTATATGGTGAAGATGAAAAGAAACGTAATGATACTATTAGTGTTTTAACTTATGTTTTAGGTGAAATTGTTAAGTTATTACACCCATTCGTGCCATTTATTACAGAAAAGATTTATAAGAGTATTCCTAATGCTAAAGGTCCACTTATGTTAGCTGATTTCCCAAGATATAACGCAAAATACAATTATACAGCAAGCGTAAAAGAAATTGAACCTGTTAAAGAAATTATCAAAACCATTAGAAATATTAAGGCACAAGTTGGGGCTGTGCCATCAAAGAAAGTTAAGCTTTACGTTAAGACCGAAAATAAAAAGGTTATCAAGAATTGTGCTGTTTATATTGAAAAGCTTGCCGGTGTCTTGGAAATTGTCTTGATAGAAGACAAAAACAACCTTACGGAAAAGGTTGTTTCACAAGTAATTGATGGATTTGAACTTTACGTTCCACTTGGCGAACTTGTTGATTTTGATAAGGAAATTGAAAGACTTCAAAAAGAGCTTAATACAGTTGAGAGTGAAATTAAAAGAGCGAGTGCAAAGCTTTCAAATTCAGGTTTCTTGGACAAAGCACCAAAAGCTCTTGTTGATGCTGAAAAAGAAAAACTCAACAAGTATATTGATATGAGAGATAAAATCTTAAAGCAAATTCAAGATTTAAAGGGTTAAGCTTTAAAACTATTCGTTTAATATAAAATCTCTTAAATCTTTCGTATTTGAGTTAAAATGAAAAGTTTTTATACCGAACCTTGCAGCTCCTGCAAGGTTCTTTTTTGTGTCATCAATAAATATACACTCTTTGGGATTAAGTTTATATTCGTTTAACAAATATTCGTAAATTTCTTTATTTGGTTTAACGTGTTTAATTAAAGAAGAAAAAACTATTCCGTCAAAATATTTAAGAATTGGGAATTTATATTGCACGTTAACAAAGTGTTTTGTTATGTTGGATAGAATATATAGTTTGTATCCTTTTTGTTTTAATTCTTGAATTAGAGAGAAAACGCTACGATTATAATTCATAAAATATTCCCAATTTTTTAGGGCTGAAAGGGCATAGACAGATAATTCTGGAGGAAGTTCTCTTTTAACATTTTCATAAAATTCATCAAGAGAAATTGCATCTTCATCAAGAAGTTCCCAATTTGTGAAAGCTTTATCTTTTAGCATTTCAAAGTCTTTTCCATTATAAAAATGATGCAACAAATAGTCTCTATCGTAATTAAATATAACGTTGCCCATGTCGAAAATTATGTTTTTAATCATGTTTAATCCTTAAAATCATCTATTAAAATATATTAAGTATTTTGTAGATATTGATGAAAAGTATGTTCCATGTAATTCTTTATTAAGAGAATTTATTGGTGGATCGGTATTTGAAGATTTGAAATAAAATCAATAAGCTCCT
>JAZUSI010000035.1:0-3992 GCA_045606665.1 Christensenellaceae bacterium | reverse complement strand
AATGATATTAAAGAATTATATAAAAGGATTGGCAAAATTTGCCAACCCTTATATTTATTTTTTATTGTTAGTTCAAACTTTCTAAATACATAGATGCATTTGTCGCTGCGATTGCACCGTCTGCAATGGCTGTTGAAACTTGTCTAACAGCCTTTGTTCTGCAGTCCCCTGCAACGAACAAACCTTCAGTCTTAGTTTTGCAACTCTCGTCTGCAATTATATATCCGTTTTCGTCTAAGTCAACAACGTTAGCAAACGCTTTGTTGTCTGGAACTTGACCGATTGCAACGAAAACTGCTGGGATTTCGTGTCTTAAAACGTTTCCGTCCTTATCCTTATATTCAATAGCCTTTAGTTCGTTTTCACCGATAAAATCGATTACGCTTGTGTTTGGTCTAACTTCGATATTTTCTTTTGCTCTTAAAGCCTTAACTAAAGACGCATCGCCAAAGAATTTATCAAAAAGAGTGTAAACGTAAACCTTAGAACAATAACTTGAAAGCAATAGTGAATATTGAAGTGCCGTGTTGGCATCGCCGATAATCGCAACTTCCTTACCCTTATAAAATGGTCCGTCACAAATAGCGCAATAGTAAACGCCACGACCAACTAAATCATCTCTATCAGACTTTGTGCGAAGGTGTTTATGCTTAACGCCCGAAGCGATAATAACACTCTTTGATTGATAAGAGTGAAACTCAGTCTTTATATTGAAAATCTTATCTTCGGTTTTTTCGATATTAACAACCTTTTCAATCTCAACGTCTGCGCCGTGGAAGGTAATTTGTTCAAACAAGTTATCAGCAAATTGTTCGCCACTGATTTCTTTTATTGATGGATAATTTTCAAGTCTTGGGGAGTTTGCTATCTGTCCACCCAAACTTTCACTTTCCAAAACTAAAACTTTTTTTCCGTTTCTTAAAGCGTATAGCGCAGAGGTCATGCCTGCTGCGCCTGCGCCGATTACTATTAAATCATACATTTATTTTTGCTCTCTTATTTGTTTTCGATATATTTTCTAATTTCGCTTGCGTTATCGTAAACTTCAAAGCCGTTGCCGTTAGGAACAATTAAAGTTGGGGCTTTCTTAATGCCGAACTTCATCGTTGTATCCTTATCTTCTTCAGCATTGATAACTGAATACTTAACTCCTGCTTTATCAAGCATCATCTTACTTGTCTTGCAGTTTGGACAACCGTTTCTCGTAAAGAGAACTGGTCCGTTAAGTTCTAATTCAGCCGTTCCTTGTTTTTTGCTTTCACAAGCGCAAGCATCTTTTGGTACAAATTTAGAATTTTCAATATCGTAAACCTTTCTATCTTCAAATTCCTTTCTCTTACCATCGTTCCAGTTTTGGATAGGACGATAGTAACCGGTAATTCTACTATAAACTTCGGTTTTCTTACCACAAGTTGGGCATTCGTAAACTTCGCCTGCAATGTAGCCGTGGTCAGCACATACTGAATAAGTTGGGCTCATTGTGTAATATGGCAATTTGTAGTTTTGAGCAATCTTTCTAACGAGATTTGCAGCGCTCTTCCAATCAGGGAGTTTTTGACCAAGGAATGCGTGGAAAACAGTACCTGAAGTGTAAAGTGTTTGCAATTCATCTTGAATATCGAGTGCAGAGAAGATATCAGCAGTGTATCCAACAGGCAAGTGCGAACTATTTGTATAGTATGGAGCATTGTCGTTATCAGATGCAGTGATAATATCTGGATATCTCTTTCTATCGTGTTTAGCGAGTCTAAACGAAGTAGATTCAGCTGGAGTTGCTTCTAAGTTGTAAAGGTCGCCATACATTTCTTGATAATCAGAGAGTTTGTTTCTCATAAAGTTGAGAACGTCTTTAGTGAAGTTTTGTGCTTCTGCATTGGTTAAATCTTTGCCAATCCACTTTGCATTCAAGCACGCTTCGTTCATACCAACCAAACCGATTGTTGAGAAGTGGTTGTTAAACGTTCCAAGATATCTCTTTGTATATGGGTAAAGCCCTGCATCTAAGAGTTTTGTAACAGTATCTCTCTTAACTTTTAATGAACGAGCAGAGATATCCATCATCTTCTTCAATCTTTCATAGAATTCTTCTTCAGTCTTTGAAAGGTATGCAATTCTTGGCATATTGATAGTTACAACGCCGATAGAACCCGTGCTTTCACCTGAACCAAAGAAACCACCTGATTTTTTACGAAGTTCTCTTAAGTCCAAACGCAAACGACAACACATTGAACGAACGTCACTTGGTTCCATATCACTGTTGATGTAGTTTGAGAAATATGGTGTGCCATATTTAGCAGTCATTTCAAATAAGAGTTTGTTGTTTTCAGTTTCAGACCAGTCAAAATCTCTTGTGATAGAATAGGTTGGAATAGGATATTGGAATCCTCTACCATTTGCGTCACCTTCAATCATAATTTCGATAAACGCCTTGTTTACCATTGCCATTTCGGTCACGCAATCTTTATATTTGAAATCCATTTCCTTGCCACCAACGAGTGCGTTCATTTCAGCAAGGTCGTTTGGAACTACCCAGTCAAGAGTAATATTTGTAAATGGAGATTGTGTACCCCATCTGCTTGGTGTATTTACACCATAGATAAATGATTGAATACATTGTTTAACTTCTTTATAAGTTAAATTATCAACTTTTACAAATGGCGCTAAATATGTATCGAAAGAAGAAAATGCTTGTGCACCAGCCCATTCGTTTTGCATAATGCCAAGGAAGTTTACCATTTGGTTACAAAGGGTTGATAAGTGACTTGCTGGAGATGAAGTGATTTTGCCTGGAACACCACCTAAACCTTCTTTAATAAGTTGACGGAGTGACCAACCTGCGCAATAACCTGTAAGCATAGAAAGGTCGTGAATATGGATATCAGCATTTCTGTGCGCATCGCCGATTTCATCATCATACACTTCTGACAACCAGTAGTTTGCTGTTACTGCACCACTGTTTGACAAAATAAGACCACCAACTGAATACGTTACGGTTGAGTTTTCCTTAACACGCCAGTCAGCAACCTTTAGGTAATCGTCAACAACCTTTTTGTAGTCAACGATTGTTTCGCCTATGTTACGAACTTTTTCTCTTTGTTTACGATAAAGAATATAACTCTTTGCAATATCAACGTAACCCGATTGAATCAATACAACTTCGGCGCTGTCTTGAATATCTTCCACGTTAATAACGCCATCTTTGATTTTCTTTGAAAAATCTGCCGTTACCTTTAATGCGAGCGTATTCAAAATATCTGCTGTATAATCAATACCCTTTGCATTGAAAGCTTTTGATAATGCCGTTGTAATCTTCGACATATCAAATTCTACTATTTTCCCATCCCTTTTCTTTACCTGAAACATTTTTCTTCTCCTTAAAATTTTATCTTTTTGTGTGCTTATTAAATATAACACATCAAATTTGCCTTTGTCAACCTTTTATCACTACATTTTGTAAAAATATTTATTTTAAAACACAATATCTTGTGTTTGCAACAAAAAACACCTTTTCGTAACCGAAAAGGTGTTTTTTATTTGTTTTTCAAATTAGATATTCAAAAGTCTGAAAATCTTTTGGTTTAAGAACATAAATACTATGTCTAAAATCCAAATGATATTCCAACCCAAAACAAGTCTTAAAATAGCAGCAACTATTTTACCCTCTTGAAGACGAGTCAAAATACCCAACACTAAAGATGTGACTGGAATAATAGCTAATACTAAACTCACAATCCAACTTAAATCGAAGTAATCTTTCTTGCTTTTTGCCATAATTCTCTCTCCTTTATTATAAAATATATATATTATATGGTTTACACCAAATAGTCAAAAAACTTTTGTTATTGATATTATATCATATAAATATGATTTTGTACATACGTTATGACAAAATAAATTTAAAAAATTAAATAAAAACTACTTGATTTTAATGTAAAAATATATTAAAATATCTCTTAGACTTTTTGGAGAGGTGTCAGAGTGGTCTAATGTGC
>JAZUSI010000034.1:0-2117 GCA_045606665.1 Christensenellaceae bacterium | reverse complement strand
CGGTGCAAAGAGAATTGCATCGGTAACAGAAAAATTAGTGCCTATTATGGCAGTTATATATTTACTTGCTGGACTCATAGTATTGTTGTTTAATATCACGGCAGTTCCAACTGCGTTTTGGTATATACTTAAATATGCTTTTCAACCACACGCAATAATCGGTGGTTCAGTCGGTTATGCATTAAAGCAAGCGATAAGTAAGGGTGCACAACGTGGTTTATTCTCAAACGAAGCAGGTATGGGTTCAACCCCTCACGCACACGCTCAAGCAAACGTTAAGACGGCACACGAACAAGGCACTGCTGCAATAGTCAGCGTGTTTATAGATACTTTTATCGTGTTAACTATCACTTCATTAATCGTTATAACTTGTTTATACGTAAACAATCCGCAATTACTTGTAACTGCAGATAAGAACAATATGGTGCAAGTGGCAATTACTTCGCTTTTTGTTAACCAAAACGTCGGTGCAATGGTGGGAAGTATCTTCGTTGCAGTATGTTTAACTTTCTTTGCGTTTTCAACTATTATCAGCTGGAATTTGTTTGGTAGAATAAACTTTGAATACTTGTTTGGTAAAAAGTCAACCATCATATATTCAATAATAGCAATGCTATTCGTTTTCTTAGGTGCATTTTTAGGAAGTGATTTGGTTTGGAACTTAAACGACTTCTTTAACTATTTGATGGTATTACCAAACGTTATGGCGCTAGTTATGTTGTCAAAGGTGGTTGTTACTGAACTTAAAACTAACGGCAAAAAGTCAGTGGTAGATACGCCAAATCAGCCACTTTCCGAAAACATTATTGATAAATAGAAACTAAAATTAAACAAAAAAACACGGCATCAGTCGATGTCGTGTTTTTCTATAATATCAATATTAATATTCGGTTGTATAATTATCAAAGTAGCCTTGAATCCAAATGATTGGAGTTCCTTTGTCACCAGAGCCACTAGTTAAGTCGCAAAGTGAACCGATAAGGTCGGTAAGTCTTCTTGGTGTTGTTCCCATTTGACCAACTACGCTTAAATCCTTTTCCTTAATTCTTTCTTTGATTGCTTGCTTTAATTCGTTGCCAGATAAATCTTTATAATCGTTATCAGCAAGATATTTTAACTTAAGTTCGTTTGGCGTGCCTTCAAGACCTTTTGTATATGCAGGGGAAACAACAGGGTCAGCAAGTTCCCAAATCTTTCCAACAGGGTCCTTAAAAGCACCGTCGCCATAAACCATAACCTCAACCATTTTGCCCGTTGCTTCATAGAGTTTCTTTTGGATAGCATCAACGATAGGTTGGCAATCTCTTGGGAAAAGTTTAACTGAATCTTCAGTAGATTTATTCGAGCCTAAAAGACCGTAGTTTTCGTTATAGCCACTGCCGTTAACTGAAGAAGACAAAACGTCGTCAAGACCGATAACGTTTGCGCCTTCGCTCCTTAATAAACGCTTTGTTCTTGCTCTCGTGTGGATATCACAGCACAAAACGTTTTTGGTGTATGGGAGAATTGCCTTTGCGTTGTTTGCAAAGATAATTTCGCATTCAGCACCTTGTTCGGTGATTAAATCTCTATAATACTCAACGTAGTCAACACCTGTGAAAGTGTGTTTTTTGAATCCAAACAATTCACGATATTTTTGTTCCGTTAAAACGTCGGTATATGGGTTAACACCCTTTTCATCAAGTTCATCTAAAGAAATAAGGTGGTTACCTACTTCGTCTGATGGATAAGAAAGCATAAGCACGATTTTCTTAGCACCTTTAGCAATACCTTTTAGACAAACTGAGAAGCGATTTCTTGATAAAATAGGAAAGATAACGCCGATTTTTTCACCACCGAGTTTATTCTTAACGTCGGTTGCTATGTCATCAACACTAGCATAGTTGCCTTGTGCTCTTGCAACGATGGCTTCGGTCATAGCAACAACGTCGTGGTCGCGAAAACTTACGCCTTCGCCCTTAGATGCAGAAAGGACTGAATCTGTAACGATTGAAACGATATCGTCGCCATTTTTAATGATTGGTGCTCTTACACCACGAGAAACTGTACCAAAAAATCTTTCCATAAATTTACTCCTTTGCTTTTTGATTTATGAACGAATATATTATATATAAAAA
>JAZUSI010000033.1:0-1807 GCA_045606665.1 Christensenellaceae bacterium | reverse complement strand
AAAAGAAAATCAATTACTTTATCGCAAAGAATAGCATTACCTTGATAAGAGATAATTTCTTCTTTATATATGTACAACCCATGAACTTTAGAGATAATAGTCTTTCTGACACTATCGTTTCTAATAAGAATATGGTCTCCTGCATCATAATAGAAGTTCTTGTTCGAGAATAAATTGTTTAATGCGGAATTGTTGAGAACTCTCCAACCATCACCATCTACCTTATCGTGAATTTTTCCTTGATAAGTATTGATGTTTCCAAGGTCTAAACACAGCGATTTCTCAAACACTTCATTATCAATGAATAAGTACTCGTTTAAGATTCTAACTTTAACGTTCTCTTTTTCATTAAATTTGACTGAGTATTGTTCGGGTTTAGTATCATCCCTAACCGTTTCAACACTCATATCAATGATTTCTTCGTTAATCATTATAATTTGCGGCAGATTAGTGTATGAGCCCAAATCACCTTGGTATATCTTCTTGTTAAACACCGAAACATTTAATTGTGGATAATACTCATAACGATTTTTCTCATCGAGTTTAAGCGTGGGTATCATAGAGTTCGCCATAATTTTAGAAAGCTGTTCTTCCGAAAAAGTTTTCACCCTTGCGTAAATGTTTCTAAAATGCTTATTTAAGCTACCTTCGCCCGTTATATCGTCGATATACTCAAACACAATTTTCTCTTGATTTGTATTGTTTGCGGTTCTCAAAGCAAGACTGCAAATCAAATATTCGTCATACGTTGCTTTTTCAAAGGTATTGTATTTAACTTTGATTTTCTTGATTTGTTTAGATAATTTTAATTTTAGGCTTACTTGCAAACTCATAATCAATACCTCCGTCAAACTTTATATTTTGTCCAAATCTCTTGATATCGTCAATAATATCGGCAAAATATCTTCTCTTTCCACCAGACGATACTTTCATATCGATATTAGAAAGAGTGGTTGGATTCCCGAATATAAACAACTTGTCCCTTGCTCTACTCATAGAAACGTTAATACGTCTAAAATCGTTTAAGAAGTTACCTCTTGACATATCGGTTACTACTGTGTTTACTAAAACGATATCCGTTTCTCTTCCTTGGAAAGCGTCAACCGTATCAATTTCAAAACTCTTGAACGTTTTTCTTGCCTTGTTGATAAGTTCCTTGTTTTCTCTTTGGAATTTATCTATTTGTGCACCATAAGGGAATATTGCAGACACTGAAACCTTTTCAGGATTTAACGTATTTTCTAAAAGCATTTCTAAGATTTCTCTTGTCGCCCTTAATTCTTCCACGTTATATCTTGAAGTACCTTCCGTTGCTTCTTTACCATTTTTAACGTCTACAAAGAAAACGTCTTTATCGTTGAACATTTGATATTTATCACTAAACTTTACTTTGCTAGGCTTTACCTTTTCGCGCATACCGATAAGTTCTCTATTATAGAAAATATTATATGCGGTAAGAACATGCGCAACCGAACGATAGTTCACGTTAAGAGTAACGAGTCTACCCACTTTCTTCGCCTTTTCAAGCGTTTTGGCAAAGACGGACTCCTCATACGTTTTCTTTAGTTTTTCAAACATATCTTCGTTATAGGACGTAAGACATTCCACTTCTTCTTTTTGAAATTCAAGAAGAGGCGCAAGTTGATAGTCGTCGCCGACCATAATAATCTTGCTAACGTAAGGCAGATATCTTAAAACCTCGGTTATCGGGCATTTGGAAACTTCGTCAATGATAAGCCAATCGTATCCTTCAAAAAGTTCTAAGCCCTTTTTACCACCGATTGCACTTGTGGTAGTCGTTGCCCCT
>JAZUSI010000032.1:0-10430 GCA_045606665.1 Christensenellaceae bacterium | reverse complement strand
TAAAGAATTGCCATTTGAACACAGTTATCCTTTCTGTTGGCGTTGTGATACACCACTCTTGTACTATGCAAGGTCAAGTTGGTTTATCAAGATGACGGCAGTTAAAGATAGACTTATTGCGGCAAACAATTCAATTAATTGGATGCCTGAAACCATTAAAAACGGACGTATGGGTAACTTCCTTGAAAACGTTATTGACTGGGGTTTATCTAGAGAACGTTATTGGGGAACACCACTTCCTGTTTGGGTATGTAATAAGTGTGGTAAAATTCACGTTATCGGCAGCAAAAAGGAACTAAAAGATCTTTGTCATATCGAAGGCGATATCGAATTGCACCGTCCATATATAGACAACTGCACGTTTGATTGTGAATGTGGTGGAACTTTTGTTCGTGAAAAGGAAGTTATTGACTGTTGGTTTGACTCTGGTTCGATGCCATTTGCTCAATATCACTATCCATTTGAAAATAAAGAATTGTTTGAAAGTCATTTCCCAGCTGATTTTATCAGTGAAGCTATTGACCAAACTCGTGGTTGGTTCTATACTTTACTTGCTATATCAACCTTGTTGTTTGATAAAGCGCCATTCAAGAACTGTATAGTTTTAGGACACGTAAACGATAAGAACGGCATTAAGATGAGTAAGCATAAGGGCAACGTCGTTGATCCTTGGACGATTCTTGATAAACAAGGCGCAGATGCTGTTAGATGGTATTTCTACACGGGTTCAGCACCATGGCTTCCATCAAGATTCTATGAAGAAGCAGTATCTGAAGCACAAAGAAAGTTTATGGGTACGTTATGGAATACCTATGCATTTTTCGTTCTCTATGCTGACATTGATAAGTATAATCCTGCAAATTACGACATTAAAGATTGCAAATTAACACTTATGGATAAGTGGGTGCTTTCAAAACTCAATACTCTCGTTAAGACTGTTGATAATGGATTAGCATCATACAATATTTTTGATAGTGCAAGGGCATTACAAAGCTTCACAGATGACCTATCTAATTGGTACGTTCGCCGTGGCAGAGAAAGATACTGGGCATCTGAAATGGATGACGATAAGATTGCTGCTTATACAACCCTTTACACAGTGCTCGTAACAATGGCAAAGATATCTGCACCATTTACACCTTTTATGGCTGAAAGCATTTATCAAAATTTAGTTCCACAATTCTACACTAACGCGCCAAAATCAGTTCACTTATGCGCATTCCCACAAGTTGATGAAAGTGCAATTGATAAGAATTTAGAAGATGGAATGCAAAACGTTTTGGACATAGTTGTTTTAGGTCGTGCTTGCAGAAATGTTGCAAACATCAAAAATAGACAACCATTAAGAAAGATTTTTGTTTGCTCAGAAAGAAGAACGGAATTGTCGAGTGGGCTTTTAGAAATTGCTAAGGATGAACTAAACGTTAAAGAGGTTGAATATCTTGTTGACGCTTCAAAATTCGTTTCATATAAGATTAAACCACAACTAAAGACCTTAGGCCCAAAATACGGCGCACTTTTAGGCAAGGTTAGAAAATTTCTTGAAACTTGCGATGCTAACCAAGTGGTTGCAACTGTTAAAAAAGGTGAAACTTATAAAGTTAACTTTGAAGGCGCTGATTTTGAATTTACGCTTGATGATCTTCTTATCTCAACTGAAAGCGCAGAAGGCTTTATCGCATCAAGTGATAATGGCATAACGGTTGTTATGGATACCGTTGTTACTGATGAGTTGAGAGCCGAAGGTATCGAAAGAGAACTTATCTCTAAGATTCAATCAATGAGAAAAGAAGCAGGCTTTGAAGTAGTTGATAGAATTGTCGTAAACTATATTGCAAAGGAAGAAAGCGTTATAAACGCACTTACAAAAGGTAAAGATATTAAGAGCGTAGTTTTGGCAGATGCTATTGTTGAAGGTGAAACCGAAGGCTTTAAGAAGCAACTTGATATCAACGGTGCAGAATGCACGATTATATTGAACAAGGCAAATAAGTAATGAGAGTAGCAGACTGGAAAGACTATTCGGTTATTGCCACAGGAAACGGATATAAGCTTGAAGATTGGGCAGGGGTAAAACTCTTGCGCCCAGATCCACAAGTTATATGGGAAAGCAATGTGGATATGGATAGATATCCTGGGCTTGTCGCAAAATACGTTCGCAGTGAAACTGGTGGTGGCAAGTGGAATTTTAAGGGTAGAATGCCAGAACAATGGACGGTAAAGTATAAAGACCTTAAATTTCTTATTAAGCCAATGGGATTTAAGCACACGGGGCTATTTCCTGAACAAGCTGTTAACTGGGATTTGATGACTGACTTAATCAAAAATGCCAATAGAGAAATAAACGTTTTGAACCTTTTTGCTTACACTGGTGGCGCAACAGTTGCTTGCGCAAAAGCAGGTGCAAAAGTTTGCCACGTTGATGCAGCTAAAGGCATGGTTGAAAGGGCAGGCGAAAACGTTAGACTATCTAAAGTTGAAGACGGAAAAGTTAGATATATAATTGACGATTGTAAAAAATTTGTTGAAAGAGAAATTCGCCGTGGAAGAAAGTATGATGCTATCATAATGGATCCACCGAGTTACGGCAGAGGTCCTAATGGTGAAATGTGGAAATTAGAGAATGAACTTTTTTCATTCGTTAAACTCTGTGCACAAGTGTTAAGCGACAATCCTTTATTCGTACTTATAAACAGTTACACCACGGGATTGCAACCACAAGTGCTTAAAAATATTCTCGCTTTAACTATAGGCAACGAATATGGTGGAAAAATCGAGGCTTATGAAGTTGGCTTGCCAACTAAAGAAAAGGGCGTAATTTTGCCTTGTGGCAATAGTGGAATTTGGATAAACGGAAAATAACTATGGAAGATTTAATAATATTATATGAGGACAATCACATTATAGTTGTCTTAAAACCACAAAATATTCCTTCTTGTGAAGATGAAAGTAAAGATAAAGATATGCTTACCATGATAAAGGAATATATTAAAGAAAAGTACAATAAACAAGGTAACGTTTATTTGGGTTTGGTACACAGGCTTGACCGACCAACCGGTGGTGTTATGGTCTTTGCAAAGAGTTCAAAAGCGGCATCAAGACTTTCTGAACAGCTTAGAAGTGGGGATTTTGAAAAGAGATATTTTGCCGTTTTAATGGGTATTCCAAAAGAAGAAAAAGCGACGTTGACGCATTATATGAAGAAGAATGCTATAAATAACGTGGTTTATATTTGTCCACCAACTGTTGCTGGAGCAAAATTTGCAGAACTTGAATACAAAATGTTGGAAAAAACTGAGGATTTGTCACTTGTTGACGTCAGACTTCATACAGGTAGAAGCCATCAAATAAGAGTCCAAATGAACGCGATAGGCACGCCAATTTATGGCGATATGAGATACGGTGGAGAAAAGGCTAAGAAGGGTTATCTTGCATTGTGGGCATATTACTTATCTTTTTCTCACCCAGTAAGTAAAGAAAGAATGGTATTTAGGGTTCAACCACCAAAAGATTTAATACCTTGGAAAAATTTTGATACAGATCGCGCTGTCACTATTATTAAACCAAGTATATAATACACTAAAAGCGATGGAAATCCATCGCTTTTTATATAAACAAACCGAGTAATTTGTAACCACCTAAACAAATTAAAATAATAGGTGGAAGGAACTCGATTTTACCAAATTTTTTTGCAAGTTTTGTTTTTGATAATATGATTCCAAGCCAAATCATAATTGCATGCATTATGGCTATAGTTATTGGTACGTAAAATTGATTTATTGACATTAAGGCAAGTGATAAATTTGCAAGAGCTCCATCTAATCCCACGGCAAGGCCTATGAGAAAAATTTTATAAAAAGAAAGTCTGTCGGGCATAATGTTGTTATCTTTGGTATTGCAGGATTTTAACAAATTAAAAACGCCAACACCAATTAGAATAATTCCACCAAAACTTGCAGTTTGTTCATTTAGGAAATTTTTAAATAAAACAGTCAGATAATTGGTGATAGAGCACATAACAAAAACCGTTAAAGCAATGATCAAAACTATGGGGTATTTTTTCTTTGAAGTAAAAGAAAGAGAAAAACCACATATGAAAGAGTCTATGCTAACTGTGAGCGCTGTTATAATTAAAAAAGTAATCATTTGTGTAAACCGATAAAATGTTCTTAATTTATAATATGAAAACAGATATAAATGTGTGTTCTAAAAACGAAAAATTGGTAAAAATAAAAATAAAATAATATTATTTTAAAAAAAGTTATAAAGTGAATTGACAATAGCGAAATTTTCGTGTAAAATAAATGAGTATTATTATAAACCATAAGGAGTTTTAGGCTTATATGAAGATGGCTACTAAATCCTATAAAATTATTATTCTATTAACAGTGTTTATTCTATCACTTGCATTTGCATTTGGTTTTATGAATACATCTAAGGCTTATGCAGAAGAAACGTCTTTGACAGTTTCTAATAGTGACGCATCTGATTTCTTTAAGTTAGATAAATCGTTCAATGCAAGATTTAATACAGATGGTCTTAATCTTCTTGTTAATAAAAACAATTCTATTGATGCTGGTGGCTCAAAGTCAGTAAAGTTTTTAAACGATTTAATAGTTAATGACTTAGATATTAAAATGAAATTAACTAGTGCAGAAACCTCTTTCAGATTTGACATTGATGCACATTATGTAAATGGTAACCCAAAGGAATATTCAAAAGTCAATAGTGAAGTTGGCACAACTTACGATAAATCAATTGAAAATATAATTAGCTTAGCTTATAATGCAGACAAAACAAAGGTTAATTGTAAAGTAAATGGCGTAGAAGTTGGCGAACTAGCTTTAGATAGTGATGGATATTTTACATTGCAAGTAAGGGTAAAAACTTACAATGAAGAAATAGATGGTGTTAATTACGTTAGAAATTATTTAACAATTGGCGATTTTGATATTAGAGTAAACTATAATGCAAATCAAAAGATTTATTATCAAATTAAAAATATTGATGATAAAGCTGTGGCAACCGAAATCGTACTTGATTTTAAAACTGAAAATGAAGCAGAAGAAACATTTATACTTCAATCAGTTGACCAAAAGGCAAGTGATCAAAGTGGCGCATATAAGCAATTGTTAAAAACGGAAAATGCTACAGACAAGCATTTAACTTTGGCTAAGCCAAGAATTTATTTGAATGATTCATTCTATTTAAGAAAAGCTGGTGGCGAATATACGACTACTAAGATTGCTTATAACAAAACATATCTATTGAATATTTCTTCTTGTTCACTTCTTGGTGGATATAATAGTCTTTACTTGATTAAGGAAGGATATGATAATATCTTGTTAGAGTCAAACACTTCTGTTCCAAATGAAATTCAATTCATGAAAGCTGGCGAAAATGTGAAGTTCGCTATCGGTGGAAAACAAAACGATAAAGAAGTTGTTTACGAAGAATTTACTGTTGATACAGTAAAAGAGTTTGATTATTCAGATGAAATTACTCCAGTATATACTTATGATGAAGTAGCTTATAATAGTTTCTTGAATGCTGTACTTAAAGCTAGCAAAGAAGAAGGAAAGAGCACTTCGATTGGTACTGGTACAGATTTCAAAATTCCATCAATGAAAGATTTGGTAAGCGATGATGTCTTTGCTTATGAAGAATTAACGACTTCTGTTTCATATTCAACAAGAACTATGGAGTCAAGTGCAAACAGCATGCAATTCAAAGTTAACGATATCGGTGAGTATAACTTCTTCGTTAGATTTGGCGATGGAAAGAACACCATGCCTGCTAAAGATTTTGCATTTGCAGATAAAGAAGATGCTTCTTCTGTAGATGGAAAATATGTACAATATGTTTTCGATTTTGAAATTAAAGATAATGCCGCTATTCTTGTTAAAGCTCCTGCAATTCAAGGCGAAGGATATATTGGTGTTAAATACACAGCATCTAAATTCACTATTGATGCAGATGGAAAAACTACTAATTACGAATTGTTCTACAATCCAAAGAAAGACGTTGCTGATGCTGATGCTGAAGGTTGGGTGGCAATTCCAAAAGCATCATCAGTGAGTGATATAGATTATAATAAAGATGGCTTTGATTATGACGAAGTTAAAGAAATTAACTATGACGGAAAGTTATCTTTTGTACCAACTCGTGCTGGTTCATATATGATTAGATGTACGGCATCGTCAACAGTTTCTCCAAGAGAAGCATCTGCTGATACGTTTATGACAGTTAATGGTAAACCAACTCCAGTTAAAGTTCCAAGTAATTGGCTTAAAAATAACGTTTGGTCGGTTGTATTCCTAGGTGTTGGTACGGTATGCTTAATCGGTATTATTGTTTTGCTTTGTATTAAACCTAAAGAAAAAGTTGATGAAGACTAATTATTAAATGCTAATTTGCGGGACTTCGGTTTGTCGAAGTCCCGCTTTAATATATGGCAATTGTTTAAATTGCTGTTAGAATTTTTATAACAAAAGCCTAATGTGGATAAAAATGAAATCATTTATATGTAATGAAAATCGCAAGCTAAGTAAACTTGCTTTATATTATATTGAAGATTTGTCATATTCATCATTTATGAAAGCTTTACGCAAAAAGGACGTTAAAGTAAACGGCAAACGAGTAAATGAAGATATGATGCTTTCGAAAGGAGATAAAGTTGAAATATTTTATGTTCGGACATCTGTTGCGAAATTTGAAGTAATTTACAAAGATGAAAACATTTTAGTTGTTAATAAATATAGTGGTCATACCTCAGAAAGTGTCTTTAATGAAATTAGCAAAAAATATATTGGTGCAGGGTTTATTCATAGACTTGATAGAAATACCAGTGGAATTATGATTTTTTCTTTAACTAAAATTGCAGAAGTTGAACTTTTAAATGGGTTCAAGACTAAGACCTTTGAAAAATATTATACGGCTCACGTAATTGGAAAAATGCCAAAAAAAAGTGACGTTTTAACAGCCTATTTGATTAAAGATAAGGATAATGCAACAGTAAAAATATTTAATAATCAAGTAAAAAATAGTGTTATAATAAAAACTGGCTATGAAGTAACTGAAGAATTTGAAGACTATTCTGTTCTTTCTGTTAGATTATATACGGGTAAGACTCATCAAATTAGGGCGCATTTAGCCCATGTTGGTCACCCAATAATAGGTGATGGAAAGTATGGTGATTTCCAATTAAATAATAAACTTAAAGAAAAATCTCAAAAATTAAGCGCAACAAAGTTGGTTTTGCACTTTAATGAAAATAGCCCTTTGTATTATTTAAATAATAAAAGTTTCTCTATTAAAGGATAGTTATGCCACAGGACACATTTACACTTCGATATCTATGCGAAGAATTGAACTCAATATTTTCTGGTGGAAAGGTGAATCGTATAATACAGCCTTCTAACGATGAGGTTGTTCTTACTGTTTATACAGGTAAACATACGGAAAAATTACTTTTAGACGTTAATCCATCTGCTCCACGAATTGGTATAGTTGAAACTGAAAAAGAAAGTCCATTAACAGCACCAAATTTCTGTATGCTAATGAGAAAACACCTTTTATCAGCCACGATTTTAGGTATGGAAGTCGTTGGCTTTGACAGGATAATAAAGATTGATTTTATGGCATCGGGTGAGTTTTTTGACAGTGTGAAAAAGACTCTTTACGTTGAACTTATGGGCAGGTATAGTAACGTAATTTTGACTGAAAATGGGAAAATTTTAGGTGGAAATCGTGGTATAAACATGTTTGATGATGGCGTTAGACCACTCATTGTTGGAAAGCCTTACGTATATCCACCCGTTAACAATAAAAGACTACCAAACGATGTGCAACTAATAGAAATTTTTGATAAAAAACAAATAGAAAATTTAAGCGATTTAATCACCGAAAACGTGCAAGGTGTTGCCAAGAGTACTGCAAAAGAAATAGTTATAAAGTTTATAGAAAAGAACAATTCTACTAATGTTGATGGTAAAGAATTTTTTGAACATTTAAATGACTTTTTATTTAATACGAACAGTCAACCTTGTATACTTAAAAATAATCAAGAAATCGTTGATGTTTTGGTGTGTCCATATTCTTCTATACAAGGTGAATTAAAACTGTTTGATAAATTATATTTAGCTGAAGATTTTTATTTTGAAAACAGAGAAAAATTAAAACGTTTTAAGTCTAAAAAAGAAAGATTAAGTTCTATCGTAAACACCAATGTAAAGAAGGTAAAGAAGCGTTTAACAGCGATTAAAAGCAAAGAAAAAGACGCCCTTTCTGCAGAGGATAATAGAATTAAAGGCGAATTGATTTTGTCTAATATTTATAAGATAAAGCAAGGCGATAAAGAGTGTGAATTAGATAATTATTATGATGGAACGAAAATAAAAATTCAGTTAAATGAATATTTATCACCGGCCAAAAACGCTGAAAATTTTTATAAAAAATACAATAAGCAAAAGCGCACGCTTATTGCCTTAAAGCCACAAAGGGAACAGGCTGAAAGAGAACTGGAATATTTTAACAGCGTACTTGATGAAATTAACCTTGCTGAAAACTTTTCTGACCTAATTGAAATTGAAAAAGAATTGGTCCAAGTTGGTTTGTTGACAGAAAAGGGAAATGATAAAAACAAAAGACAAGAGCAATCAAAAATTAAAACTTACGTTTATGAAGGATATCGAATTTTTGTGGGAAGAAATAACCTTGAAAATGATAAGATAACATTCTCGGCAAAGCAAGAAGATATGTGGTTGCATGCAAAAGATTATCATTCATCTCATGCTATTATTGAAAGCAAGGGAAATAAGATTAGTGATGATGTTATAGTAGTTTGCGCAGAGATTTGTGCTTATTATTCTAAAGGTAGAGAAGGTGGTAAAACCGAGATAGTTTATACCAATAAAAAGTTTGTTAAAAAGCCTTCAAAATCAAAACCAGGGTTTGTCACTTACACAAACTTTAAATCGCTTATGGTAGAGCCAAATAAACACGAAGAGATTTTAGAAAAATAAAGCAATTAAAATAAAAAGCAATATTTATATAAGTTTATGTCATTTTTGCGTAGTAAAGTTGTTAAAATGCCATTTATTATGATTAAAAAACTTGCGTTTTGTTTTACATTGTGATAAAATGTGTTAGTAATTAACGTTTAGGAGATAGTTATGAAATATACTTTTGAAAAAGGTAAAAAGAGTACAGTAAAAATCACTATTGATTTGACAGCAAAAGAATGGAAAGATGCTATAGAATTAGCATACAACAAAACCAAGGGTAAATACAGTGTTCCTGGTTTTAGAAAGGGCAAAGTTCCTCAAAAAGTTTTGGAATCTGCTTATGGTGTTGGCGTTTTCTATGAAGAAGCAATCAACCAAGCATTCCCAAAATATTATACTGAAATTTTAGAAAAAGAACCTACAATTGAAGCAGTTGCTTATCCAGATCTTGACATTAAGAAAATTAGTGAAAAAGGCATTACGATGATTGCAATTGTTCCTGTTAAACCAGAAGTTGTTCTTGGTGAATATAAGGGTATAAATTACAAGAAAAACGTGTATAATGTAAAAGATGAAGAAGTTGAAGAAGAATTAAAACGCTTGCAAGAACGTAACTCTCGTTTGGTTGACGTAACTGATAGAGCCGTTGAAAACGGTGATAGTGTTATAATTGACTATTCAGGTAGTGTTGACGGGGTTAAGTTCGATGGTGGTACTGCTAAAAAGCAAACCTTAGTTATAGGCAGTGGCGCATTTATTCCTGGCTTTGAAGATCAAATTATCGGTATGAATATCGGTGAAGATAGAGATATTACAGTTAAGTTCCCTGACGAATATCATGCTGAAAATCTTAAGGGCAAAGATGCTGTTTTTGCAATTAAACTTCACGAAATAAAGAAAAAAGAACTTCCAGAAATTAACGATGAATTTATTAAGGAATCTGTTGGTTTGGAAAGTGTTGATGCTTATAAAAAAGAAACAAAAGAAAAACTTGAAAAGCAAAATTCTGATAGAGCTGAAAGAGAACTTGAAGACGAAATTATTAAGAAGATTACAGAAACTACTGAAGTTGAAATTCCAGATGCAATGATTGAAAATCAAATTGACCGTATGGTTCAAGAAATGGAGTATCGTCTTTCATATCAGGGTCTTAAACTTGCTGATTACTTAAAATACATGAATAAGACTATGGAAGACTTCAGAAAGGATTATACAGAACAAGCAACCGAATATGTTAAATCTCAACTCGTTATTGAAACGATAATCGAAAGAGAAGAAATCGTTGCTACTGATGAAGAAGTTGAAAAGAGAGTTGAAGAAATGGCAAAAGCACAAGGCAAAGAAGTTCCTGATATTAAAAAGAATATGGGTGCACGTCAACTCGATTACATTAAAAACGATATTATTATTAAAAAGTTCTTTGAT
>JAZUSI010000031.1:0-2329 GCA_045606665.1 Christensenellaceae bacterium | reverse complement strand
CCTATCTTTGCCATCGTGTTCACTTGTAAATACCTTACCAGTATAATCAACTGCGTCTTGGTCATTTTGGAACTTCTCAAATTCTTCTTTGCTAAATTGACGCCCTTGAACTTGTGCGTGGTCAGGAGCTGGATTAATATGTACGCTAATTTCTACACCATCAGAGCCAAACTCTTCGCCAAATACAGCCTGTGTTTCATTGTGCAAGTTCCTTAACGCACCATTTAAATGTTGTCTAACGTTTGAATCTAATCTAACACTTCTACCATTAGCGTAATCCACCGTTTTAAGCCCGCTTTCGCCCAGTTCTTTAATAGTTGAATACATTTGCTCATCAAACGTACTTTTACCCTGTGCGACGCTTAAAATCGCTTTATCAATAGTTTCTTGATACATTCTAGCAAGGTCAGTATAAACAACACGCCCATTTACTCTTTTTGTAAATGCTAGTGTGTTGCTAAAATTAGCATACTGACTAGCCGTTATTCTAGCAAGTGCCTTAACTTGATTTTGCAACGCAATATTCTGTTCATAAGGTATATATTTCACACCTTTATAATCATAAAATTGTTTTGCAAATCTATAATCACTTTTAGCCACTTCTTCAAATATTTCATATATGTCAGCGACATTTAAGTCGGTGACCTTTGCCAATTTCTCAACTATCTTATCATAATTGCCACCATATTTTAATATCTGGCTTAATTGTTGTGCCTTACTAGGCGACAAAGCACCAATTTTTTTGATGCTTTCTCCTATTTTTTGTAAAGTGTATGAATTGCCTTCTTCTATTCGTGAAACAAGGCGTTCTACTAATTTATCAATTAGCCTTTCATCTATCATATAGGATTACCTCCTATTCTTCATTTGTTCCTAACAAGTCCTTAATGTTTGGATTATTTGCTTCTATTTCCGCAATTTTTTGTTTCGCAATTTCTTCAGTTTCTCCAAAAATTTGCATACGATATTCTACCTTAGATTTTAAACCAGCACTTACTTCTGCTCTTGCTCTTATGCTTTCGGCTTCTTTATCTTCAACAATAGAATCGTCAAATGTTATTTTTAATCCATCTGAATTTATGTTATATTGCCCAAATGTACTTGACGCATAAGCAACGGCTTTAAATAAATCAAATATTGAACTTTCGTAGCCGACTTCTAGTTTTTTCTTTCTTCTAAACATTTTGCTGTTTGAACTTACAACGGCAGTCGCAGTTGATAATGCAGTTCCGTCAAAGTGGTAGTAGTTTTCGCCAAACCCACACTTTTTACCTAGTATGTTTAATTGAGTGTTCAGTGTGTCAATTTGTTCAGTAGTTCTCAACGCATCACTATCACTTTGTATTAAATCGTCTTTTGTTGCACCGTCTGGAAGTTGATAAACTGTTGTGTCATTGGGGTCAAATACAAGTCTTTGTTCTCCATTGTCATAACTAAACATATCGGCTCTAACAAATGTTCTTTTTCTTCCGTCTGCTATTTCGTTCTTTAAAGCGTCAAATGATATATCAACGGCTTTTAAATTATCAATAGCATTTGCATAGTACGGAATACCAAATGGCGAGTTGTTGAATAAGTTGTTTGTAATAAGTGGTTTGAATATAGCAAACCATTTTACATTTGATTTTGTGTCGAATTCGTTTATTGTATCTTCAACGCCTTTTATTTCAGTTAAATTTCCGTTATTTTCACTAAATAAGTGATTTTTAATAACATAATTACCAGCGTCATTTAATTGATGAACTGATAAAACAATATGCTTTTTGCCTTTGATATATTCCACACTACCACACGCGCATTCAGTTATTCCTTTGTTAGTCCAACTTAATGGAAATATCCAATCAACGTCAACTAAATCAATTCTTGTTTTTGCATTGCTAACATCTAAAGTCATTCCGTCTTCATTAGCGACAATATCGTAAACACTAACAACAGCACCCTCAGTTCCTAATGCTCCAGATTTTTCAATCGCATTGTTTATTAAGACGTATAAATCCAACTCATTAATCAACTCATTAGCGTTTTCTTGTGCCTGTTCATCTTCAAATGATATTTGGCACTTTTCACTCCATAGAATGTCAGCCCATTCTTCACTTATCTCTTTAGCCATATTCATTGTGAATCTTTTTTGGTCTATTTTTCTTTTTCCGTTGTAAATGAAGTAATTGTGAAAGTCAGCAACATCTCCTTTATACCAACTTGCCCACGTATTAATATATGTTTTCATCACGTCTTTTACTTCTGGATTATAATTATAATTGTCTTGTAAAAACTTTTCTAATTTCATACTAGTCCTCCTTTAATTAAATTTCCATATAAAATACATATG